>JAFXJE010000104.1 GCA_017532485.1 Peptococcaceae bacterium
ATGGCTGGTTTAACTAGCCAACCTGCAATGAACTCTATCGTTGCTGCTTTAGAAAATACAGAACGCGAAACAGGTATGTCCGTAGACGATTTACAAAAAGTATCCGATTACTGGGCAGCAGTACGTCCTGTATATGATGGTTTTGAGTCTGACTTAAAATCTACCAATGCTGAAATTTATAAATATGAAATTCCTGGTGGTCAATATTCCAACTTAAAAGCTCAAGTAGAAAGCTTTGGTTTAGGTCATCGTTTTGATGATGTGAAGAAAATGTACCGTGATGTAAATATGATGTTGGGCGATATCGTTAAAGTTACTCCTTCTTCTAAAGTAGTAGGTGACTTAACAATCTTCATGATTCAAAACGACTTAACACCTGAAAACATCTACGATAAAGCTAAAAACATGGACTTCCCAGACTCCGTAGTAACCTACTTTGAAGGTCAAATGGGTCAACCTGAAGGTGGCTTCCCAGAAGAATTACAAAAATTAGTTCTGAAAGGTAAAGAACCTATCACTTGTCGTCCAGGTGAAATCTTACCAGCTGAAGATTTTGATGCTATCAAGAAATATCTTGATGAACAATTTGGTATTGATGCAGACATGAAACAAGTAATGAGCTACTGCATGTATCCAAAAGTATATGAAGATTATTTAGAAGCTAAATTAGATAATGGTGAATTCCTGCACATGGGTAGTGACGTATTCTTCCATGGTATTACTGAAGGTGAAACAGCTGAAATCGCTTTAAGCGAAGGTAAAATCTTAGTAACTAAATTGGTTGAAATCCGTAAACCTGACATGGAAGGTTTCCGTGAATTAATTTTTGAAGTAAATGGCAACAGAAGAACCGTTAAAATCTTAGATAAAGCTGCTAAATCCGTAGCTACAGTTTCTTCTACTATTATGGCAGATGAAAGCAATCCAAATGAAGTTGGGGCTAACATTCCTGGTACTTTAATTAAATTATTAGTTAAAGAAGGTCAAGATGTTAAAGCTAACGAACCAATTGCTGTTTTAGAAGCAATGAAGATGGAAACAAATGTTTTAGCACCAAAAGATGGTAAAGTAACAAAGATTAATGCCAAAGAAGGTCAGCAAGTAGCTGCTGGCGAATTAATCGCAGTAATTGAATAGTTAAAGTCTTAAAAACAGCTTGAGATAGTATAATATTTCAAGCTGTTTTTTTATTTAGACGATAGTGTTTTTTGTATACGATTATGTGAATGAAAGTGCGTAATTTTGCATAGCACCGATAAAATATCTATTACTAATGGACAAATGTTTCTTCTCGCAAAACCTTGCAGAAAGACAAATGTCCATGATATAATACGAGCAGCAAGAAAAAAGACCAATGAGCAGCTAGAAAAAGAACTGCTCCAAAAAACGGGAGGTTGAATTTATGCAGTTTATTACAGACATTAACACAGCCATTAACGATGTGGTGTGGGGTCCAATCATGTTGACCTTGTTGATTGGTACAGGTTTACTGTTATCCATTCGCATGGGTTTCCCACAGTTTACCAAATTCGTTTATGTAATGAAACATACTATTGGTAGTATGTTTAGTTCCAAACAACGTACAGCTGATAATGCCGGTGTAAGTCCATTCCAAGCAGTAGCTACTGCTATGGCTGGTACAATCGGTACAGGTAGTATTACTGGGGTAGCAACAGCTATCGTATCTGGTGGTCCTGGTGCTGTATTCTGGATGTGGATTAGTGCTTTATTAGGTATGGTTACCAAATATTCCGAAATTTTACTTTCTTTAAAATTCCGTGAAACTAACGAAAAAGGTCAGTATGTAGGTGGTCCTATGTACTACATCCAAAATGGGTTAGGCTGGAAATGGTTAGCAATGATTTTTGCTTTCTTCGTAGCAATTGCTTGCTTGGGTACAGGTAATGCTACTCAAGGTAACTCTATCGCTATGGCTTTAGATAGTACTTTAGGTATTGACCCAGTGATTACTGGTGTTGTAATGATGTTAATCGTAGGTGCTGTAATTTTAGGTGGTATCCGTCGTATTGCTGCTGTAAACGAAAAATTAGTGCCATTTATGGCTGTCTTCTATGTAGTAGTAGCTGCTGTAGCACTTATTTTAAATGCTTCTAAAATTCCTGCTGCTTTAGCTTTAATCGTATCTGAAGCATTTAACTTCCAATCTGCTGCTGGTGGTGCTGCTGGTTATGGTATCATGATGGCTATGCGTTATGGTTTTGCTCGTGGTGTATTCTCCAATGAAGCTGGTTTAGGTAGTGCTCCTATTGCGCACGCTTCTTCCAGTGCTAAAAACCCTGTAGACCAAGCTATGTGGGGTATGTTTGAAGTATTCTTTACAACAATCGTTGTTTGTACTTGTACTGCATTGGTAATCTTGACTTCCGGTGCATTAGATACAGGCTTATCCGGTTCTTCTTTAAGTATTGCAGCTTATAACGCAGTAATCCCTGGTATTGGTGGTCTTTGCGTAACTTTAGGTACTGTCTTGTTTGCTACATCTACAATTTTAGGTTGGGCTTACTACGGTGAAAAAGCTATTGAATACTTGAGCAACAAAAATGAAAAAGCAGTTATGGCTTATCGTATTCTGTATACTCTTATCGTATTCGTAGGTTGTGCTGGTGGTTCCGGCAGCTTGGATATCATCTGGGCAATTTCCGACACCTCCAACGGCTTAATGGCTATTCCTAACTTAATCGGTATCGTAGGTTTAAGTGGTATCGTAGTTAAAACTACAAAAGAGTATTTCTCTAACGTAGGTAAATAAGAAATAAATGATTAACTGCCACGCTGAAAAAGCGTGGCAGTTTTTTTCTAATAAAAAAGAGCCTTGGACTAAGTCCAAGGCTCTTCATCTTATGCCGGAAATTGAATTTGGTAACCAGAGTAAATAACTGTGACACCAACAAATAAGAAAAATAAAATAAAGAATAAACCATACATTAACTCAGCTTTATCAACACCGTGTTTAGTTATTAAAAGCTGAATTTTGTTTGGCATCTGGCCAATGCGTTTACCCCAAAGAAACAAGATAGCATTTTGGATACCCATATAGGTAATAATAGCTCCAAAAAACATATATTTATAGCCTAAATCCATAGGTAAGAGTATCCAAACAACTGCTAAAGTAATAATAATTCTTGAACTGATTTTTTGATAACGTTCCATCTTGCCACCCCCCTATAATTGCTTAATATATTGACATTTCTACTAATTATAGCATATCCTCAAGAAAATGGCAAAATATGATTTACAATTTTCAAAAGATAAGCTATGATAATAGCAAATGAATAAATAAATCTTCAGGGCAGGGTGCAATTCCCTACCGGCGGTATAGTCCGCGAGCCTTAGGGCTGAATCGGTGCAACTCCGATACCGACAGTAAAGTCTGGATG
>JAFXJE010000105.1 GCA_017532485.1 Peptococcaceae bacterium
ATGCATTTTTGAGTTTGTTTATGTGGCTCGTCCTGACAGTAATATTGACGGCATCAATGTTAATCGTGCTAGAAGATTGATGGGCAAATATTTGGCTCAAGAAGTAAAAGTAGATGCTGATATTGTTATTTCCGTACCTGATTCAGGTACAACAGCAGCTATCGGCTATGCTGAAGAAAGTGGTATTCCTTTTACGCAAGGTATTTTGAAAAATCGTTATACAGGCCGTTCTTTCATTCAGCCTACTCAAGAGCTGCGTGAATTAATGGTAAAACTGAAACTCAACCCTATTCGTGATGCCTTAGAAGGCAAACGCGTAGCTGTAGTTGATGACTCTATCGTTAGAGGGACAACCAGTCGCAAATTAGTAAAACTATTAAAAGAATATGGTGCGAAAGAAGTTCATTTTTTGGTAAGCTGTCCACCAGTAAAATATCCTTGCTATTATGGCATTGATACGGGTAATCCTGATTCTTTGATTGCGACTAAATATGACGTAGAAGGCATTCGTGAATATATCGGTGCTGATAGTCTGCACTATCTCAGTACAGAAGGTATCCTGAAAGCTGTAGAAGGCAGCAGAAAAATGTGTACAGCTTGCGTAAGTGGTGAATATCCAATGGGTGTACCTTGTGATAAATGTAAAAATAAATAAGATAATAAAAAATATCTCAGAGGAGAAAGGGGTAGTATAATGACAACAAATAAAGGAATGACCTATAGCGAAGCAGGGGTAGATATTACTAAAGGTAATGAAGCGGTAGAATTAATGAAACCATTAGTAAAGTCTACTTTTCGCAAAGAAGTAGTAACCGATTTAGGTGGTTTTGGTGGTTTATTTGCTTTAGATAAAAGCAAATATGAAGAACCTATTTTAGTATCCGGTACAGACGGTGTAGGTACTAAATTAAAAATTGCTTTTGAAATGAACAAGCATAATACTATTGGTATTGATGCTGTAGCTATGTGCGTTAATGATGTTTTAGTTAATGGTGCTGAACCATTATTCTTCTTAGATTACCTTGCAGTTGGTAAATGTGAACCAGAACAAGTAGCAGCTGTTGTTGAAGGTATTGCCGAAGGCTGCCGTCAAGCAGGCTGTGCTTTAATTGGTGGTGAAACTGCTGAAATGCCTGGATTTTATCCTGTAGGTGAATATGATGTTGCTGGCTTTACTGTTGGTATCGTTGACAAAAAAGACATTATCGACGGCAGTACCATTTGCCCTGGCGACGTAGTATTGGGTTTGCCTTCCACAGGTGTGCATAGTAATGGTTTCTCCTTAGCGAGAAAAGTATTATTAGAGGCAGCAGGCTTCAAGATGGAAGATGAAATTCCAGCTTTAGGCGGCAAGTTAGGTGATGTAATTTTAACCCCAACCAAAATCTATGTAAAAACTATTTTAGATTTGTTACAACATGCTTCCATTAAAGGTATGGCTCATATCACAGGTGGTGGTTTATTAGAAAATATTCCACGCGTATTACCTGATAACTGCCAAGTACAAATTGACAGCAGCACTTGGCCAATTTTACCTATTTTCTCCTTAATTCAAGAAAAAGGTAATGTAGCTAAACCGGAAATGTTCCGTAC
>JAFXJE010000106.1 GCA_017532485.1 Peptococcaceae bacterium
AAAATCATTTTTGCTAGCATCAGTTATTTGACCATTGGCAATATCTTGATATTTATTTGCATCATATAAACCTAAATGAAATGGGTCGGTGAAACCTTTAACAGTAATTTTTTCTGTTCCATCAGCAGTTGTCTGCTGGTCCCCATAAACATTTGGTGTTCCTTGATTCAACGCAGCTTCGTCCAAAGCAAAATGAGGCTGGTCATTAGTATGCATAATCAAATAATCTGTAGTCGGTTCAAAAGCTTCATAGACATAAACAAATAATTCATCCTGAATATCTGTTGGGTTAGCCCTTGAATAAACCCTTACCTTTACTGGATGTTCTGGAGCTGTTACTTCATGAGCTGTCAATAAGCCAATCTGATTATTTTTCCTGCCTAAACTATCGCCACTAAAAGAAACTATAGTATCATCATCAGATGCCCAAACTAAATCCCAAATATTAGTACCTGTCGGTTCAAATACAGGATGGAAGAAATAATTAGTTCCTTTGGCCATAGCTAAGGTTGATTCTCGAAAACTAATTCTGTTTAAAGTTACATCTTGCTGTTCATAATAAACATCTGCACCACTGCCACGATTACTGCCTACTACCGTAAAAGTAATTTTCCCTAACTTAGCTCCTGCTGTTAAATTACTGTTGTCTGCTTCAGTATTTTTTTTGCATAAGCGAATTTTTAACGGTTCATTATGAGTCATCTTGACAACAATAGATTTACCGTTGGCAACCTTAGGATAAACAATATTGTTATAACTTTCTGTCTCCCCACTGTCTTGCTGAATAATAATTTCAGAATTTTGAATATTTTTATCTGTATTCAGTAATAAAGCATAAAAATTATCACGATACATACCTGTCGTGCCATCACGCTCGGTATCTAAAGCGATAACTACATTTTCCCCGTCTTCAGCCGTACTATCTAACCAAACATAGAAAGTATCGTCGCCATCACCTTCCATGACATCTTGCTTTAAATTAACCACATTAGTACTAGTATAAACTTGTCCAATACTGGAGCCATTATAAGTAACAGTCACTTCATAATTTTTACCCATACTATCAGTGATGCGCACCTTACCTAAAATAGGTGGTGGCAAAAGAATATCTGTAATGGCAGCATGATTGAGACTAATTTTCAAAGTAGCTACTGTATCTTTACCCATAGAAATTTCCGTACTGGTATCAGCAGCATCAATAGTACTATTTTGCGGGGTAATAGCACTTCCCGCAATTTCTACTTTAAAGCAGGTTAAATAATCGCCAACCATAGAAATAGTCATATCTGCTTGGTCTGCCAAGCTATCCAGCGTAACTACAGCATAATCACTTTTATCGGTTAAATTAACTGCCGAAGTATTTATTCTAGTTACTACTGCAGCTTCAGCTGGTAAAACTGGTAAAATAGTCATGATAAACGCACACAAGACCAAAACAGCTGCCGTTTTCAATGTTTTTTTATTATTTATCCCATAAATCATTATTGTTTACCTCCTGAACCTCGTTATAGTTGTCTCCCAAATGACGCATAATCCAAGCTACACGCATTTCACCCCAACTATAGTCAATCATATACTCACCATCAAATTGATTAATGGCTTGTGGGTCATTTTTTAATAATTGATAAAAATCGCAATTAACTGCTTCCGGAATAATAGAACAGCTCCCTCGATTAACAACTAAAAAATCCAATTCATTTTTCGCAAGCAATGTTTTTATGTAACGCAATGCCTTACGATACAACTGTTTTACAGCTTCGTCATATTGTCTATTTTCCCATAAAACATCAATGGCTTCTGCCATAGTTACGGTACCACCTTGTCTGTCTATCAACAAAGCTAAAAGTTCTTTGGCTTTGGTGTTGCTGAAATGCAGCTTTTGTCCATCAACCATAACATCAAAACGACCAAAGGTTTTTACGACCACCTGCTTTTGCTTTATCTTGAACAAGTTTTGCAAATGTTCAACAGTTTGCAAAACTTGTTCTTTTTGATAAGGATAAAGCAGATAGCCTACAGCACCCAAACGAAAAGCTGTATAGGCATCTTTTGTATCAGTCGCAGTCAAAATTACTGGTAACTGCGACGGTATGTTTATTTCAGATACTTGCTCCAAATCACAAATCACTAACTTTATTTCTTCTTCTGCCAAAGCATCTGAAACATTCTCCTTACTTAGCAGTACGGGACGATAGTCTTTTTGCAAAATTGCTGCCAAAACTTCAGTTTTTTCTCTATCTTGTTGAATAACAGCAATCTGAAACATGACATTTCCTCCTAGCCTGCATTAATTCTAATAGCATTTTCCGGTTTTAAAACATTATCCATAGCTTCAACAAATTCTTGGTATGACGGTGTGTATTCCGTCCAAACTTTGTTGTCGGTGTAAGGAATGTGTAAAATTTCGCCATTTTCATCCAGCAACGGCAAATAAACACATCCCGTCAGCATTTTTGTTAAATATGGATTACTATTGCCCAAATTAACAATCTGCCAGTTTTTATCATCCGTCTTAGCTAAATATACAGGAATAGTTTCGGTATGATTTTTTTCAACTTTACTCAATTTTTCCTGCAAAATTGCAACTAAACTGTCTTCCAAATCAGCATCGGTATATTTACCGGAAAAATATGCTAAATAATTGTCTTTACGATATTGTTCCAGAGCATCATTCATGGCTAACCCTAAATCGTAGTTAGTAATTTCCACATCAATCCGCATTTGTTCCCCTACTCTTGTTCCGTTACTCAAGACCTTATAATCAATATCGTAAATCTTACTTTCCATAATTTCTTTGACTGGTGCAAAATTTTCCTGTTCCATAATCTTATCCGCAATAAATGAATATTCACCCGCACCATACTGATGCAGCATTTCTTCATCTTGCTGGCTGAACGCCAATAAATAACGGTCTACTACTTTATGAGCAGGTACAGGTCCAAATTGTGTCCACAAGAAAGCCCCTGTCCCTATCACTGTCAACAATGCCAGCAGCAGTACGGAAGCAACAACAAATAAATTTATTGTTTTCCCGTTAAAAAGCATAACATAATCAAAGCGTGCTAAAAATTCAGGAAAACTTTCTTTAAAAGGTTTTTTCTCTTTTTTATTTCTTTTTTTGCCCCTACTAGCCAATCTAATTTCTTTTAAATCTTTTGGCTTAACTTTTTTTGCCTTTTCTTTAGCTTGTTCGCGCAGCTCTTTACTTTTAATTTTTTGAGCAGCTCGCTGTTCAGCCCGAATTACTTTTTGTTCTTCTTTTCTTTTTTTATCATCAGCTTTCTCTTGTTCGATCCGAGCCTTTTCTGCTGCAATCCACTCAGGGTCGCTTTTACGAATATTTTCTGTACCACGATTGAGCATTTTATCATAACGCTCTTTTAAGCGTTCCAGTTGACTTACTTCTTTTACCGAAATCTCATCAATTTTTTGATTGATTTTCTGTTCCATTTCGGCTATATACTTCTCAACCTTAGCTGACTCTTGCGAAAACTGATATTTATAATCATTCTTATGCTTTTTAGCTTCAATTTTCTTTAACTTTTTGACTTTAGCTTGTTGCTTTTTAACTTGTTTCTTTTTCAGCTTAACTTTTTTCTTCGCTGCTTTCTTTGCCCGTTTTTCTTTATTTTTCTCCAGCTTTTGCTGCTTGCGCCATTTCGGGTCTTTCTTTTGCAGTTTTTTCTCTATTTTTTTTAATTTTTCTTCTTCTTTTTTAGCCAGACGTTCTAGTTTATTCTTTAATGCTTCTTGATCATTGCTGTTTTTTTGACGAATTTTAGCTTCTTTTTTTTGGTAAGAAATTTCTGCCCGTTCTTGATATTCCTTAATTCGTTTTTCTAAATCGGTTAATACTTCTTCAGCTTTCTGTTTTTCATCTTCTTTTTTATCTTGTTGTTTATTATTTCCCATTGCCAAGAAATATCCCCCCTCAGCGATTTAGATTTTGATATACCTCTATTACTATTTATCGTCTGCTCATCCTATTTTTTTAGTCTTTTCAACAAGCTTTTTATCATTTTAGCCTAAATATTTGTTACTTTTCTTCCAATGTACTATCCATATTTTCATAGAAAAATGGCATCAATAAAACAACCTTTGTACCTTCACCTTCGGTACTGTCAATCAACATTTTTCCACCGTGCAGTTCCATAATTTCACTGGCTATTGATAAACCAAGACCGGTACCGCTTTTCATGCTGCTGCCCTTATAAAACTTCTCTTTCACTCGCTGTAAATCTTCTGGAGAAATCCCAGCACCATTATCTTCAACAATCATAACCATCTGATCATCCAAGACCTGACTGCTGATTTTAATTTCCGCCTGTGGTCTGCCAACTGTAAATTTCAAAGCATTATCAATAACATTAATCAGCACTTGTTTCAAACGGTTATAATCAGCAAAAACCCAAGTTTCTTCGCTGTCTAAAATCAGGCTCATTTTCACTTTTTCTTTTCTCATCCTAGCTGCGAACTGGTCACTAATGTTCATCAATAAAGTATTAATCGCAAATTCCTCTTTATTCAACTCTATCCGATGAGCTTGCAGTTTAGAGAAATCTAATAAGTCATTAACTAAGACAATCAAACGGTCTGTTTCTTTACTGATAATTTGCAGACCTGTTTCCAAAACAGCCGTTTCTTCCGGTGCTTCTTGAATAGTTTCTGCCCAACCCTTGATAGAAGTCAAAGGTGTACGCAGCTCATGGGAAATAGAAGAAATAAATTCACTTTTAGCCCTGTCCAATTCAGTAATTTTCTTTGTCATGGTGTTCACTGTATCCACCAACTGACCTATTTCATCATCATGATACTTGATTGCCGTAACTTTGAAATTACCTTGACCTACTTCTTCTGTTACTCTAATCAATTCGTGGATAGGTTTTAAAATTTGACCGGATATTTTCCACCCAAAAAGAACGCAAAGTGCCAAAACTATCGAACCTATAAAAATAGCCAAACCTACATAACGCAACACCATCTGATTAGCCGCCGTTAAACTGGAAACATAGCGCAAAACACCTACTACTTCATTTTCCTGATAAATAGGTGCTGAAACTGCGATAATGCGTTCATTCAACTCACTTTTACCTTTCCAAACGGCAGTTTTTCCATTTAGCGCCTGCGAGTAGTCCCAATTTGTAATTTTCTGTTCTCCAGAAATACCAGTATTATCAATAACGACATTGCCTTTCAAGTCAATAACTTCAATCAAAGCATTTTCTTCTGCATCCATATTTTCAAAGATAAAATTGGATTTAGCATAAATATCACCACGGTCACCATAACGGCTAAAAAAATCCGCCGATGTTTCCACAGAATTTGTTAAAGTCTGCTCTATACCACCAATGTAATATTGATTAATAACGAAAATAAACAAAGTCTCTAAGACAATCAGGACAAATAAACTAATAACGACATAATTGGCAATCAGCCTATTCCGAATATTATGCAATCTTATTCGCCGCCTCCCCACCAACGGTAACCATAACCCCATACTTTTTCAATATATTTTGGATTAGATGGGTCTTCTTCAATTTTTTGTCTAATACGTCTAATGTTTACGTCTACAATTTTAAAATCACCAACATAATTATAGCCCCAAACATTTTGTAAAATCTCATCGCGATGAACTGCTTTATTGGCATTTTCCATAAAGTATTTAACCAAAGCAAATTCAATCGGTGTTAATTCAATTTCTTCGCCATCTTTCAACAATTTCCGTTCATCTTGTAAAATTACAAACTTACCAGAAACAATCTGTTTTGACTCTTGTTCTTTTGACATATGTGGCTGTTCTACAATATTCAAACGCCGTAGCAACGCATTAATGCGTGCTGTCAACTCCTTAGGACTAAATGGCTTAACAATATAGTCATCTGCCCCCAGCTCCAAACCTTCGATTTTATTATCTTCCTGACCTTTTGCTGTTAACATAATAATACCCAAAGCAGGATATTTTTCACGTGCCTGTTTGCATACCTCAAAGCCACTAATTCCAGGCAGCATAACATCCAGCAACGCCAAATCTACCGTTTCATCTAACTTTTCTAAAGCTTCTTCGCCACTAGCAGCTTCAATCACATCAAAATTATTGCGCTTTAAATTAATCAAAATAAAGCTGCGAATAGACTCCTCGTCTTCCAATACCAATATTTTCGTCATTATGATTTACCTCCATCTATTTTTAGGCACGAAATTAGTTTTGATTGGTCAATATTCAAAATTTCTGCCTGCTGACTATTAATTTTAGCCAAATAAATCTTGTTTTTGCTTGGACTATTGCCTAAGATAATGACTTGGTCTTGCTCTACTTCTTTTTCCCAAGATAACTGGTCCACTGCTGCAATAGCAAATACTTCCTGCTGTTTGCCATCGTCATCAAATAAATAAAACTCTGTCCAAATAATATTGTCTATTAAATTAAAGCGATAATAAAGCTGCTCCAACCAGTCGACATCAAGAACGAAGCGATAACCTTCCGTACTATTTTCTAATACAGCATTAACCTTTTGTAATTCTTTATCGCCATCCCACTGCAACCAAACACGAAGATAGTCTTGATAATTTTTAGCTGTATTATTTTCCTCTGGCGTCCACATAGAACAAACTTCCAAAACTCCATCAGCATTCGTGTCCTCAAATATATTTATCTTTTGCATATCAGCTTCATCGTACATTAAAGGATACTCTGTTTTTAACTGCAGCTTATTTTCTTCATTAGTCAAAATCAAAATATTAGTAAAATGATTATGGCGCATCGCTGCCATTAAACCATATTCCTTTTCACTCACTCGACCATATCGCAAAGCATTGCAATAACCAGAAAAAACCTTTTGGTCAGTGATTTGCAAAGTATCTTCCTGCATCGTATACAACTCAATTGTACTGCTGCCTACCAAAGAACTGATATCCATAGTAGCCGCAATTAATAAAGGCTTTTCCTTAGACATTTCAGCTAATAAAATTTGCTCATAATCAAGAGGTTTATCTTTTGTTACTTCGATAATTTGCTCATTATACATTTGATACACATTTAATTCTTTTGAAGATCCATAACCAGTTTTTACCCCAAAAAGCAATTCATTGCCCGGCTGACTGTCCAAATCCGTTACTTCAAAGTAATCTATATCTGTACCATAAGCAACTACTTTGTGCTGCAAATTCCATTCTCCTGCAGCTTGACGCAAAATCATAAAACCCAAGACAAATTTGCTTTCCTTGCTGCGATAAAAAGCTACGATCTCATCCTTACCGTCATTATCCAAATCCTCAAACAAATAAGCTCTGCTCAACTGTTGATTAGCCGGCGTAATCAGTACCTCTTCATTATCCAAAAAAGAAGTTATCATCTGCCGCTGCTGCACCTGTTCTTGCGTTGAAAGGGGCGCTGTAATTAAGCTCTCCGGTGTCGCCATGTTAAAAGAACAGCCACCTAATAAAAACGCCCAACCAACAAGTAAAATTGAAAGATATTTTTTCATGGTTATTCGTCACCTAATCGTCAAAATATTACCCCTTATTATACCATATGGAAAGCAACATGGCTACAACCAGTTAGTTTCCACAACAACACAAAAGGCTTACCTACTGCTTCACGCAATAGGTAAGCCTTTATAACTTACGCTTCTTTTTTTGTCGCTCTACCGGCTTTGTTCACAATAGTCGGCTCAGCATTTTCCGTAATACATTCTTTTGTAATGATTACTTTGATAATGTTATTATTTGAAGGAACTTCGTACATGACATCCATCATAACTTTTTCTACAATGGAACGCAAACCACGCGCACCTGTATTTCTTTTCAATGCTTCTTCTGCAATAGCATCTAAAGACTCAGGCGTAAATTCCAACTCCACATTATCCATTCCCATCAATTTTTGATACTGCTTAACCAAAGCATTTTTCGGCTCAGTTAAAATACGAATTAAAGCCTCTTTATCCAGTGCATCCAAAGTCACAATGACTGGCACGCGACCGATAAATTCAGGAATTAAACCATATTTCAGCAAATCTTCGGGAATCAATTTATTCAACAAATCATCCTTTTTCTTTTCTGCAGCAGTTTTGACATCAGAATTAAAACCTAAAGTCTTTTTACCGACACGATTGTCGATAATTTTATCCAAACCGTCAAAAGCACCACCCAAAATAAACAGGATATTGGTTGTGTCTAACTGTAAAAATTCTTGATGAGGATGTTTTCTTCCCCCTTGCGGCGGAACATTGGCTACTGTACCCTCGACAATTTTCAGTAAAGCCTGTTGTACGCCTTCACCGGAAACATCACGAGTGATCGAAGGATTGTCTGCTTTGCGCGCAATCTTATCAATTTCGTCAATATAGATAATCCCTTTTTGAGCCAATTCAATATCATATTCTGCAGCCTGAATAATTTTCAACAGAATATTTTCCACATCTTCACCTACATAACCTGCCTCTGTTAATGAAGTAGCATCTGCAATAGCAAAAGGAACCTTTAAAATTTTCGCCAAAGTTTGCGCTAATAAAGTTTTCCCACTGCCAGTAGGCCCAATTAAGCAAATATTGGACTTTTGCAGTTCCACATCTTCATTATCACTATGCATTGCATTAATTCGTTTATAGTGGTTATAGACAGATACTGCCAAGGTCTTCTTAGCAGAGTCCTGTCCGATTACATAAGTGTCTAAGATTTCTTTAATTTCAGCAGGCTTCAGAATTTCAGATAAATCGACATCAACTTCGCTGCCGAATTCTTCAAGAATAATATCGTGGCAAAGGCTTACACATTCGTCACAAATATAAACATTAGGCCCGGCAACAATTTTCCGTACATGGTCCTGTGATTTCCCACAAAAAGAACAACGGATTAACTCTTTATCATCATTATATTCCACTAAAGCCACCTCACAACCTTTACTTCCACATTAGTGGCTGCTGATTACTTCGTCAACAAGACCGTACTCTTTAGCCTCTTCTGCAGTCATAAAATTATCTCTCTCCGTATCTTCCATAACTTGCTCCAGGCTTTGACCTGTTTTTTCAGCTAAAATACGGTTCAATTTTTCTTTAATCTCCAAAATATGCTTAGCATGGATAGCAATATCCGTAGCTTGACCACTAGCACCACCTAGTGGCTGATGAATCATAATCTCACTATTAGGTAAAGCAAAACGCTTGCCTTTGGCACCTGCAGCTAATAAGAATGCACCCATACTTGCAGCCATCCCTACACAAATAGTCGATACATCACATTTGATGTAATTCATGGTGTCATAAATTGCCATGCCAGCAGTAATCACACCACCTGGACTATTGATATAGAGGAAGATATCTTTATCCGGGTCATCGGCTTCCAAAAATAAAAGCTGAGCAATAACTGCATTTGCTGTTACATTATTAACCTCATCACCTAAAAAGATAATTCTGTCTTTTAATAATCTGGAATAGATATCATAAGAGCGTTCACCACGATTAGTCTGCTCTACTACCATAGGAACTAAATAGCTCATGTTGATCTCTCCTTTTCTTGATACTCCAGTATAGCTTAACCAATTTTTGCGTTTTCTAATAAGAAGTCAGTAACTTTTTCTAATAAAATGTTACGTTTGATTAAGCCTAATTGACCTCTAGCTGTAAACATTTGTTTTACTTGGTCAACAGGTTGTTGATACATTTCAGCTAATACGCCAAATTCTTTTTCCATTTCTTCGTCTGTTACATCAATGCCTTCTTTTTCAGCAATAGCTTCTAATACTAATCTTTGTTTTACAAAAGCTTCAGCTTGCAAACGGCAATCTTCTTCTAATTTTTCCATTGTAGCGCCTGTTAATTGAACATATTGTTCTAAACTGAAACCTTGTTGAGCTAATTGATAACGGATATCGTTCATATAATTTTCAGCTTCGTCTTTAACCATGGATTCAGGAGCAACTACATCGCTGCCTTCTACAACTTTAGCAGAAACTGCTGCTTTATATCTAGTTTGGATTTCTTTACCTTTTTCTTCTGCTAACATTACTCTGATATCTTCTTTGTATTCTGCTAAAGTTTCAAAGTTGCTTACATCTTTAGCAAATTCATCATTCAATTCAGGTAATACTTTTCTTTTGATTGCATTTAATTTCACTTCAAAGACAACTGGTTGACCTGCTAAGTCAGCTGCAGGATAATTTTCTGGGAAAGTGATATCTAATGCTTTTTCATCACCAGTTTTCATACCTACCATTTGGTCTTCAAAACCTGGGATAAATTGACCAGAACCGATAACTAAATCAAAGCCTTCACCAGCACCACCTGGGAATGCAACGCCGTCTTTTTTACCAACGAAGTCAATGTTAGCTGTATCGCCAACTTTTAAGGTGCTGCGACGGTCTGTAATTGTTTTAACTTCAGCCTGTCTGCCTCTCATTTGGTCTAAGTATTGTTCTACTTCTTTATCGCTTACTTCACCCATGATTTCTTCAATGTCTAAACCTTTGTAGTCACCTAAAGCGATTTCTTGTTTAGTGTCAACAATTGCTTTAAAGATAAATTCTTTACCTTTTTCGATTTGTACTAAATCAAAATCAGGTTGAGCAATTGGTTGGAAAGTTTCATCTTGTTCTTTTAATTCTTTAACAGCTTTGATGTATTCTGTCATAACTAAACGGTTAGCTGCTTCTTCATAGAAGATTTCAGGACCGTATAATTTTTCAGCTACGCTTCTTGGCACTTTACCATTTCTGAAGCCATCAGCTTTTAATCTTGGTGCCATGGATTTGTAAGCTTGCTGTAAAGCATCTTCAAATACTTCTTTTGCTACCTCCACTGTTAATTCAACTTTCACTTTGTCCAGTTTTTCTACTTTAACTGCCATTGAAATAATTCCTCCTAAAATAAATATATAAATTTTAAATTTTATCTTGGATATCTAAATTATTATACAGCTAATTGAACAAATAGGAAAGATATTTTTTCTAATTTTTGCAAATTATTTCTCATTTAATGCTAAATATTCAAGTACCAAACCATTCCTGTTAAATATGTCGCAAATCCCACCCACAATAAATATGGTATTTGCAGCTTGGCAGCTGTCAAATCAACCTTACTAAAGAAATAAATCATCAAAACAATCAGCACCAGCAGTACCAGCAATAAAAGAAACGCTAAACCAAAAACTTGAAATTGGAAAAAAACAAAATTCCAAATAAAATTTAAACCTAATTGAACAGCAAAAATTATTAACCCCCACATTCTTGCACGCGAAATATCAGCATACCAAATTCGCACTGCTCCAATACCCATTAAGGCGTATAGAATTGCCCAAACAATTGGAAACAAAATATCTGGTGGGGTTAGCGGTGGTTTTGTAACCATTAGCTTATACGCTTCTCTACCTGTTCTAGTCAGCCAGCTCGCCAACCCACCTACAGCCTCTACCAAAAAAATCCCCACAGCATAATCTTTCCATGAAATCATCTTCATCTTATTCATCACCTCATCTATAATATAGGTAAAAATCTCCGGATTATGCCTATAATAAAAAAACAGTCATACCCGACCAAAATATCGGATATGACTATTTTTTAGCTTTCCACTACTATCTGGCTGCTTTCTTCATTTCGCAAAGCGATGATGGCACCACGAATTAAATACGCTTTAGGGTCACCTAGTGGACTTTGCCCCACACAAGTAATCTCGGTATTTTCTACCAATCCCAAATCCTGTAAACGATGCCTTAACTCACCCTCAAGATTAATTTGCGCTACAATTCCTTGTTTCCCTTTTGGCAAATCAGCCAACAAATAATTTTCTTTCATTATTCTCACCTATCCTTTAGCCTATTCTTCCCCAAACTAAGGTAATATATGCTAAAGAATTGACAACGGTGCTTTTATCTTTCTATGACACCAGCCAGTTTAATACTGTACTTACTACAGAAATCACAATTGCACCTAAGATTGCCGGCCAAACACCTGTAATTGCAAAGCCACCAACAATGCTGGATGTCAATAACAACATTAAACCATTAATCACAAAAGTCAACAGACCTAAAGTCATTATGTTCAATGGTAAAGTTAAAACCATAAAAACAGGACGAATAATCGCATTAATTATCCCGAAGATAATTGCAGCTATAAATACAGGACCCCAACCTGATACATGAATACCTTCTATCCAATTTGCTGCCAACATGATTGCCGCCGCATTCAAAATTACTTTTACAATTAAATTTTTCATGAAAATCACTCCTTAATTTTTCTTTGCTTACCCCATCTAGCTTGTAAATCTTGATGTGTTTTTAAGTAACTATATATTTCTTCTGCGACTTTTTGATTTATCCCTTCTACTTCCAACAATTCTTCTACTGTTGCTTCTTTAATTTTAGCAAAAGAACCAAAATGCTTGAGTAAATTTGTTCGTCTTTTGGCTCCCACCCCTGGAATATCATCAAGAATACTGGCTAAATTGCGTTTACCTCGCAAAGTACGATGATAAGTAATTGCAAAACGGTGAGCCTCATCGCGTAGACGCTGCACTAAAAACAAAGCTTGCGACTCTCGTGGCAACACTATAGGCTCATCACTATTTTCTGTAAATAACAATTCTTCACGTTCCGCCAAGCTGTAGGTAGTAATATGACTATAACCTTGTTCTGCCATAGCTTGCCGCGCATATTTCAACTGTCCTTTACCACCATCAATAATAACTAAATCAGGCAGCTGCGAAAATTTACCATCCTGCGTTTTACCAGCCTCTTGAAATCTTCTAGTAATTACTTCATACATACTAGCAAAATCGTTTGGCCCTTCCACCGTTTTAATTTTAAAACGCCGATACTGGTCTTTTTGTGGTTTACCATCTACAAACACAACCATAGAAGCAACACTTTCTGTACCTTGAGTATTGGATATATCAAAACATTCCATGCGATGCGGCAACTCAGGCAAACCCAATTCTTTCTGCAACTGTTCCAAGGCACCAATAGTGCGTTCCTTTTGCCACTGATCTTCGACCTCTTGTTTGTTCAAGGTTTCCAATGCATTGCGCCCAACAAGTTCTACCAGTTCTTTTTGTTTCCCTCTTTTCGGCACTTTTAGCTGCACCTTACTGCCACGCTTATCACTAAGCCAATGCTCAATAATTTCTTTTTCCTCAACCTCTGTTTCCAAAATAATTACTGGTGGTACAGTTTGACTAGTTAAGTAAAATTGTTTTATAAAGGAAGCTAAAATTTCACCACGCGAATTTTCATCCGTTCCTTTGAGAAAATAGCTTTCCCGACCGATGATTTTTCCACCCCGAACAAAAAATATCTGCACACAAGCTTGACCTAAGCCACGCGCCAAAGCGATAACATCTTCTTCCTCACCTTGTCCCAAAACAGCTTTTTGCTCCGTCATTAATTGTTGCAAGCCTCGTAATTGGTCACGCAGCATAGCAGCCCGTTCAAACTCTAAATTTTCTGCCGCTATTTCCATTTCTCGTTCAATTTTCTTTACCAAATGCTCTTGTTTGCCGGCAAAAAACAAAGCCACTTGTTCAATCATTTCTTGATAATCTTCTTGAGATATACGCCCAATACAAGGTGCATAACATTTCTTGATATGTGCATTCAAACAAGGGCGGTCATTAGTGAAAACCTTTTGTTTACAGCTGCGAAAAGGAAATATTGAACGCACCACTTCCAACGAAGCACGCAAATCATTTACACTTGGATACGGTCCAAAATAGCGCGCACCATCCTTTTCCACTTTTCGCGTTACAAAAACTCTTGGATAATCTTCCTTAGTAATCTTAATATACGGATAGGTTTTATCGTCTTTTAAGTTTATATTATACTTAGGACGATATTTTTTTATCAAATTGCACTCCAATACTAAGGCTTCTAACTCATTATCAGCCAAAATATATTCAAAATCGGCAATATGCTTTACCAAGGCAATTGTTTTGGCAGCTTCTGGTGGCAATTCACGAAAATAGGAACGAACACGGTTTTTCAAATTTACCGCTTTGCCGACATAAATAATTTCACCAAGATTATTCTTCATCAGATAGACGCCAGGCTGATCAGGTAAAGCTTTTAATTTTTCTTGAATATCCATTTTTCCCTCCTAAACGAAGACCCCTCTGCATCTCCCGAAGGAGACATAGAGGGGAGCATTGTTACATCAAAGAAATCATATACTCTATGCTTACCACTTTATCATTTTCAATATGCAAACGCATCACGCCACCTTGGTCAGCGTATTCCACTTCAACTACTTTGTCATTTTGATAAATCAAAATAGCATACTGCTCCATATACATATATTCCCCATATAAGACTTGATATTCAGCCACTTCATTTTCGTCATAACCCTCCATTATATGACGTTCCTTATCTTCACTATTATTTGGGAATAAAGCTAAAACATCTGCTAAATCATCGCCAACTTTAATATCGCGTGGAGCTCGAATTAAGTTATCTGCCAAATACGCAAAATATAGATAACTTTCTCCTGTTTCTTCGTAACAAACAAAGCCAAAATGATTTTCATCAAAGATATATTCTTTATTCAAATTTTCTTCCCAATAAGAAGATTCTAGAATTTCTTTTGGCTCACCGTAAATTGCCAAAACATCTTTTTCCTGCATACTAAAAATACTATTAATTTCGTCATAAGCAAACGGCTCTGCCTTAACCGTTACCGATGGTGGATTTTGTTCCTCTTGAACCAACGGTGGTTTTTCCGGCAAAATTTCCCCTTGCTGTGGTGTATCATTATTGCAAGCTACGAGCAACAGTGAAAACATCATGATGATTGTTAATATTCTGCTTTTGTTCAACACCCTCGCCTCCTCATTTTAGTATATTTTAACATATTTTATTAGTTTTACAAGACCTCTGCTATCACTCGAGCAAAACATTCTATTGCATAATCTGCTTCTTCCTGCGTATTTAAATCAGAACCTATTTCCAAAATCAAACTGTGTGGATGTGCTTGCTGATTATAACGACTTGTTTGTACCACACGCAAATCTTTCAACAAACCTGGATAATATTTATCTGCACATTCTTCTAAACGCTGTGCAAAGGCAAAGTTTTCTTGCCAATGCTCATGGTTGGCTCCAATCACAATCATAATTTTTGCTGCTGCTTTACCATTAATCATAACTGTTGTTGCTTCTTTTTTGGTATAACCGGCATCACGATGAATATCGAAAACAGCTTGGACATCTGTATTGCCTTTTAACAAACTATTTATCGTATTTAAAGAATTGTGATAAGACCTTGACCAATCGGGATAATCGTGAATTGTCTGATTATGCAGTGTACGTATTCCATAATTACTTTCCAAACGTGATTTCAGCTTTTCTCCAGCCGAGACTACACCACCATTTTTCCCAGTTACCTTACTCACACCATCTGTTGGCAAATAGGTCTCAGCATTATGAGTATGATACAAAATAACTTGTACCTCCTCTGGCAAGGTCATTTCTCTTAATTTTTCTTGAGAAAAGTACCATTGATTACTTAACAGCGCTGCTGCTTGATAATCCTCTTGCTTCTCTCTTTGCTCGACTATCACCCATTCATCCACCAATAAATAAGGTAGTTTATTGCTTAAAAGCGCATAAGGATTAGAAGGTAGATACCCTATGATATTTTGCCAAAATAGTCTTGACCAATTTTTTTCCGTACTCTGCATAAACCATTCAGAAGTTAAAATATTTTTCGCCCATTCTACTTCCTTTTCTTGGTCTGTATATGTTAAAATAGTGGCTATAAACAATATAAAAATCAAGAAAAGCAACATGAACCAATAAGCGCTTAAGCGTTGTTTTTTCATGTTCTCATCCTCACTATCTATAATAATATATATATATGTGCTATTAGAACGATTATTCTTGCATTTTTATTTTGTTCGTGGTAGAATATTGCTTGTTGAAAATTTATGCGAATTTTTTACATACAAGAGTTATTGAAGGAGGTGACAATCTTGGCTAATATCAAATCCGCAGCTAAACGTGCCAAAATCGCTAAAGTTCGTACACTGAGAAACAGAAGCTATATGTCCAGAGTAAAAACTGCAATTAAAGGTGTTGAAACTGCTGTTGCAGCACATGATGCTGAACAAGCTAAAGCAGCTCTGCAAGTTGCAATCAAAACAATTGATACTGCAGCAGGTAAAGGTTTGTTACACAAAAATAATGCAGCAAACAAAAAATCTCGCTTAACAAAAATGGTTAACGGCTTAAACTAAGACGACCATAATGGAAGAGGTTGAAACGACTAAAATTGTTTCAACCTCTTTTTTACTGTCCAAAGAAAAAACTGGACTTCCGTCCAGTTTTTTTCTTAAAGTAATTCATTTTTAATCAGTTGTTGCCCCATTTTATAAGAACCGATAACCCACAATAAATCATCTACATTAAATACAAAGTTGGAATGTACATCTAAAATCGGCAGCATAGCACGTTCCACCCCAATTAAGCAGGCACACCATTTTGTTTTAATGCCTGAATCACGCAAGCTGCTGCCTACTAAATCAGAACCTTTTTTCACTTTTACAGCATACGCAAAAAGCTGTTGTTCTTCTGTCAATTCTGATTGTCTGTCAATAAATTTATGCAGAGTAACAGATTCTTCCTCACTTTCCATAAGGGAATTTTTCTGCTGGCAAGTTAAGTCAAAGTTTTCCAAATCTTTTTCCGAACCAAGGATATAGACACGGTCACCCGCTAGAATCTTTTCTTCACCCTCAGGTACATTGATATGTTTTTTTCCACGCACAATTTTAATAACATGAACATTTAAACTTCTGCCCCATTGCAGTTTTTTCAATTCCTTCCCCACCGCTGAATTTTCCGCATTACAGATATAGGAATCTACTCTTAATTGTTCGTCCAACCAATCATGTGGCTGACCTTTTTCTTCCTCGCGCATTTCCTGTAATTTTTTCTCATTGAAATTGGCTAAAAAACGGGATTCCATTTCTAAATAACGACCAATCAACCATTCTGAACGAGCAATAAAGAAGATAGCTACTAAAGCAATCGGTGCTAATATCCAACCGGAAATAGGCAGCATCAGCAGAATAGGTCTGCTTACTAAATAAACTGTAGCTGCTGTTCTGAGTACCAACAAAGCTATTAATGGCAAGTGGTTGACAAAACTCTTGAGCCATAAGGCTGTAAAATAACGGTTACGGAAAATCATCATTGCTGGCAAAAATGGAGCCATTGCTAAGTAAATTAAAACACAAGTCACTATCAATGATAAAGAAGTGGTTCCCAACCAGCCTTGTATCATTGGCAATAAAAGATGCGCACCAATTTCACTTAAGCCCAACAATAAAATACCATAAATTAAGAAAGTAGTGGCATACCCTTGTAAAAATAATTTCCAATCAGGGTCTTTTTGAGTATCAGAAACAGAATTTTTTTCCTCCCGATAACGATTAATTTTTTCCTGCCATTTGCTTGGCACAATTTTTTTAAACAAATAAGTCAAACTGTCAGCAGAGTGAATAAGATATGGGGTTGTAAAAGTTG
>JAFXJE010000107.1 GCA_017532485.1 Peptococcaceae bacterium
AATATCCTGTAACAGAAAAAATGGCACAAGTAAAAGCTAAACGAGACGAAGAAATTCGTGCTGTTTTTGAAGGAAATTCTGATAAATTTATTCTTGTCATTGGTCCTTGCTCTGCTGACAATAGAGAACCTGTTTTAGAATACCTTTCAAGATTACGCAAAGTTGCAGATCAAGTAGCAGATAAAATTATCATTATTCCAAGAATTTATACCAACAAACCTAGAACTACTGGTCAAGGTTACAAGGGGATGCTGCATCAGCCTAACCCTGAGGAAAAGCCCGATATGTATAAGGGGATTGTCGCTGTTCGTGAGCTTCATTTAGCTGCATTAAAAGATTATGATTTTTCGGCTGCTGATGAAATGCTCTATCCAGAGAATTATCGGTACCTCACAGATTTGCTGTCTTATGTTGCAGTTGGTGCGCGCTCGGTAGAAAACCAGCAGCATAGACTTGTAGCAAGTGGTATCGAAGCACCAGTAGGCATGAAAAACCCTACTGGTGGTGACCTCGGTGTTATGATGAATTCCATACTTGCGGCACAGTCGAGTCATACCTTCCTTTATCGTGGTTGGGAAGTAACCAGTGAAGGTAATCCTTATGCTCATGCTATTTTGCGTGGTTATGTTGATTACGCTGGAAAAAGTGTATCTAATTACCATTATGAAGATTTGCTTAGAGTACAAGAACTTTATGAAAAAACTAATTTAGTTAATCCTTCGGTTATTGTCGATACTAATCATAATAATTCGGGTAAAAAATATCTGGAACAAATTCGTATTGCCAAAGATGTGGTGCATAGCCGTAATCAGAATAGCAGCATCAAGCAGCTTGTAAAAGGTATGATGATTGAAAGTTATCTTGAAGACGGTGCGCAAGGTGTTGGTGAACATACTTTTGGTAAATCAATTACCGACCCATGTCTTGGTTGGGAAAAGACAGAAAAATTAATTTTTGACCTTGCTGATAAACTTTAATTAAAGGATATGTTAGAGATGACAAATAAACTGGAAGAAGCAAGAAAAATTATAAATGAAGTGGATGCACAAATGGCAGAACTATTCGTAAAAAGAATGCGTTGTGCTGAAATGGTTTATGAATACAAAAAAGAATATGGGATGCCTATTTTAGACCAAAAGCGAGAAGATGCCGTAATTGAAAAAAATGCTGCTTTAGTTGAAGATGAAGTGCTTAAAGGCTATTATATTGACTATCTTAAACATTTGATGTCAGTATCGCGTGCCTATCAATATAGAATGCAAAATGGTCTAAAAGTAGCCTACAGTGGCGTAGAAGGGGCGTTTGCTCATATTGCTGCGAGTCGTATATTTCCAGAAAGCAGCAGAGTTGCTTATAGAGATTTCAAAGCAGCCTATGATTCTGTGGCAACTGGCGAAAGTGATGTAGCTGTGCTGCCGATAGAAAATAGTTATGCTGGCGAAGTGGGGCAAGTTATTGACCTTATCCATGCGGGTGAACTTTTTATAAATGGCATTTACGAATTGGAAATTCATCAAAATTTATTGGGGCTTGAAGGCTCAACAGTTGAAGATATAAAAACTGTAATGAGCCACTCGCAAGCACTAGGCCAATGCCATGATTATCTTGAAATGAGAGGCTTTGATATTGTTGAAGCCAGCAATACTGCTCTCGC
>JAFXJE010000108.1 GCA_017532485.1 Peptococcaceae bacterium
GACAACTGCTGATGGAACAGAAAAAATTACTGTTAAAGGTTTCACCGACCCATTTCATTTAGGTTTATATGATGCAAATAAATATCAAGATATTGCCAATGGTCAAATAACTGATGCTAGCAAAAATGATTTTCTTGATGAAGGTTGTTTGCCCGAAACTATGGAAGAACTGATTTGGACCAGTGGCAATTCTAGTATTGTTAAAATTGAACAAATCAACAATAGTACCGTTATTGTTACACCAAGAAAAGTAGGGGATACCTTTATCAAAGTTAAGGGTAAAACCAGTGGAAATGTAAAAGTATTCCAGATCGAAGTAAAAGAAGTGCCTGTAGAAAAACTTGAAATGGATCGTTCTTTAGGCTTTGAAGATACTGATAATGATGGACAAGGCGATTTATTGAAAATTGCTAAAGGTAATAGAGTAACTTTAGATGTAGCAGTTACACCTTATAATGCTACCAATATTGACTTGCGTTGGAAAAGTAATGATGTTAATTTAGTGGCTGTAGATAGTGACGGTGCTATGCGGGCTGTTAAAATTGATCCTAACTTAGTTGAAGTTAAGGTTTACAATTATGATTCTGCTAATAAGACAGCACCAATTTCTGATGCTATAAAAGTACAAGTGGTAGAACCGTTGTTAATTCCATATATTGATATTTCTGAATATGAAGAGAAGATTGAAAACGAAAATACTATTAATGAAAAAATAGTTAAAGTTAGAGGCAATCGTATTAATTTCAGCTATCGTTATTCAATTAACACGCAAGAGGTAGACCCTAAAGAACCTACTTTTAAAATTAAGCAAGGTGAAGAAAGTGAATTGTGGGTTGAGTATGCGGTAGAACGCCAAAAAATGTACCAATATGTAGCAGGCGATGTACTTTGGGAAACTGTTCAGAAAAATCTAGTTTGGTTGGAGTACACAACTGACAAAGAGGTTAAAAGAATTAATTTGGTTGACAATACCGGTAATGCAACTGCTGATAGTGATTGGTATACCATAGATGAAGCTAATGGCGACCATGTTTTATATACAGCACATTTAATGTTGAAAGCTGCCAGCAGTGTGAAAAAAATGGGCGAAGTAGTGCGCGTCGTCGGGACCAATGTCTATTATAAGCCTGGCAATACCCCCGCGCTGGATAGCGTAACTGTAGATGTTAATGGTGCTGATGTAGCAGGGACAGGAACTGACACAGGTTATCCTGGTTTCTATGTGGAAATTGAGTCGATTCCACCAAATGCTCTTGTGATTAGCGGGATGCCAAAACTTTTAGGCCTTGATAGAAGTAAAAAGTTAAAAGTTAGTGCTGACGAACGCATTAAGGATAAGCGTGTAACATGGGAAATAGTCCAAATTGAAATCTTGGATACTACAGGTGGAGCTACTAATGAAGCTGGTTTAGTAAAAGAAACAGTTACTTTAAGCAATGGTAAAAATGTCGATATTCGCAATGATAATGGTCGTTTTGATTTGAGTAAAGGAGCACCATATTATACACCGTTAGCAGGGTTGGATGCTGCTCAAATGGCGGAATATGCGATTATTGATAAAGAAACAGGTATTATTACAGGTAAACGGCCATGTCGTGCTTTAGTAAGGGCTACTTCTGTCTCGCAGCGTGAAGATGGCACTTATGCCACAGCTGAAGCGTATGTTTATATCGGCAATAAAATCAGAGCAGCCAAGTTAAATGAAAATAATTTAACAATGAAAGAGGGCGAAGTATTTGATTTGAATGTGGCGATGAAACCAATGCAAGTCAATACCGACTACTTTGGCACGGATCCTGAAGCAGAACCAAAAATTATCCGTTTTGTTTCAGAAAATCCTTATATTGCTGAAGTTGACGAATGGACAGGTAAAGTAACAGCTATTCACGGTTCTATGGAAGAAGAAACTACCTATATCTATGCTCATATCGGCAATGATGAAAAACGTTTGCGTTGTCGCGTAAATATCGTAGGTGGCGATCATACTTGGACAGATATGGGTGGGATTAAAGAAAATAGTAAAATTGAATCAACAGGTGCAGATAATACTAATGATTATGCTATGACTTATGAATCTGATGTGATTTTGCGTGTTGGCAAAGTAACACGTTTAACTTATCGCATGGTTGAAAATAAAGCTGATATCGCCGATGTCAAATGGCATGCTATTACTGACAATGTCTTTGTAGACCAGGTGGGTAATGTTACAGCTTTAGCAAATCCGCCACTAACTGCTGGGGGCGATGCTTCTGCCAAAGCTATTGTTGTGGTGGAATTACAGGATAAGAGCGGCAAACGATATAAAGTAACTTACAACATTACTATTAAACCTGAATTAAGTATTGGGAACGAAATCTATGGTTATAGTGACAGTATTTCTGTGGAAATGCTGGCAGGTCAAATGATTTCGGATGTAATGAATGGTGCATTAAAAGCAAAAATAAGTCCTTCTGAAGATTTAGAAGGGGAAGAATATGCAGGTGATTGGGAAGTAACAGAGTGGAAAACCAATAGTAATTATTTAACATTCTATGTGGATGGATCAGCTGTTTATACAGACCCAGTTTATTTGCAAAAAGGTCAAACCATTAATATTGCTGCAGATCCGGATTTGAAAGGTAAATCTAAAGTAACAGCGGTTGTTAAGGTGAAAAACAGAGCCAGCGGGGAAACAGCAACGCTGAGTATTACAATTAAGGCACGCTAGGAGGGAGCAAGATGAAACAGCTTAAAAGATGGAAACAAATAGTGGTTATAATTTGCAGTATGCTCGTGCTCCTGTTGTGCCAAAGTGCAGCTATGGCGGCAACGGATTATGAATTTAAGCCAAAAGTAATCGATACTACAACTGGTGCTCATTTAGTTTATACTGCAGGCAGCGATAAAAAAAGCAATTTGATTTTTGAACTTGAAATGAGTGAAAATGATTTAAACAGTGTCAATTTTGTCTTTGAAGGAAATTATTTTAAAGTAATTGATGGTACAGCAAATGTACTGGTAACTAATGGGGCAGCTTATCATGCGAATGTAGATGTAAACGGTAAAACGGCTGTATTTAATCAAGTTTTGCCGGTCATGGATCCAGACGGAAATTTGACACCGGATAAGCAGACAGTACAATTTACATTTACCGTTGTGGGGACTTCTACAGTTGCGACAACTTCCCCGGTGAAAGATAATGTGACTATTACCTACAGCGGCAATAAAGTAGGTCGTGTAGTACCGCTTTCTATCAGTGTTGAACCAGATTTAATTGATTTTACAAAAAGTGAACTAAGCGTAATTTATGACGATTATGCGGCATTAATGGATAAAACAAAAGGTATTGGTTATGTAACCGTGAAGTTGCGAGATAAGTTTGGCAATCCTTCTACCAATATGCCGGATAACCAAGCATTGTTTTTTACTGCTAAAAATTTAAATAATTTCGCCAGCATTATTTGCAGTGACACAGGCGCTGTTGTTAGTAATAATTATTATAAACTGGCAGCTTTGAAATCAGATACTATGTCGCTGACGGTAACAGGGGAGATGGATCGTTTATATACTCTCTCTATGGGTTTTGCTTCGAAAGATATAGTACCGGAAACTCACGAAATTCCAACAGTGAATAATGCTTTTGGGACTGGTTTATCTATTCCGGTAAACTTTGCTTTAGCGACAGTTACTTTGCAGGGCAATAAAGTTACTACGCATGATGAAGGACAAATCAGCGTAACTTGGAATATTGGTCCAAGCCTTAATTTGACGGGCAAAACGATTGAGCTGCAGATGCCAAACACCTTTAAAGTGAAGCAGCAAGGCGAAAATGGTCGAGTTTTGCTGGATGTGACCAGTAGTCAAGTTTTCTTAGATGTGTTGGATGCACCTGGTGAGGGAACTTATGATTATCTAAGTGGCGATTTAGCTGGTGTTACCTTGTATATTGATGATGTACCTTATCCGTTGACTAATTTTGCTCATAGTGAAATTGTGGTGACAGCAGCAACTTTGGATATTATCATTGAGAATGAATTAGATTTCCGACATGGGACAGCAGATGCAATTCCGACCAAGTTAGATTTTACTATTTCCGGTATTTCTAATCAGGCTATCAAGATGGTATTTACATTGCCTGCTACAGTAGATACTGCTACAGGTATTCAGTTTGCTAATGGGACAGCGACAGAACAATTTGATAGAGTTTTTGCTAAAACAGAAGAAATCAGCTTACCAATAGAGTTTACTAAACCTATTGATAGTTGGAAAAATAATACTTTAAATGAAGTATATCCGATTACTATCATAACTTATGACAGCAATGGCAGAAAAATGGAACAGAGCAGTAATTTGCGCTTGCGTTATCGGATTACTGATGATGTAGTTAAAGCTGATCAGACAGATTTTACTGTCAATGAAACTTGGGCGAGCGGTAATCAATGCAGTGTTACTGTTGATGTTAATTTAAACCACAATGACTGCAACGGTCGTGGTATTTATTTGTGGATTACTGATGAAGAAGGAAAAGTACAAAATATCAAAGACCGTTTTGATATTAAATTGGCGGATGAAACTTTAAATTATTTAATCTTGAAAAATACTGAGTTGGCAGAAGTGGAAGGTCATGAAAAAGGTGACCGTAATGTTTTTCGCCTTTTTCCAGCAGGAACGACCAACTTCCAAGTTAACAGTATTTTGGATGAAGGTCCTGTACTGGGGACAACAACATTAAAAGTAATCATTACTTCCTCTTTAGACGGTAACTATAAATTAGCGGTAGGTACCGGGCGTAATGCTAAAGAAGCATTATTAGAAGGCGTGAGTGGGTTATCTTCTCCATTCGTATTTTTAAGTGAAGATGATTTACCGGTTGTGAATGTCGGTCAAACAGATACTATTTATTACAATTATGATAGTTATGCCGTGGAAGGCACTGCTTTAGCAGCACCAGGACCTGGTTATCTGAAGGTAAGTATTGCCAACTTAGGTATGGAAGAAGATAATGATGTAATTTACTTAAAAGTGCCAAATGGCTTCACAGTGAAAGCAGGTTGTGGCGAAATAGATACAGCTACTGGTATAAGTTATTTAACTTTAACTCGGAAAAATGCAACTGCTATCGAAGATAATGGCGATAAGGAAACTTATCATTGGGAAATTCCTGTAACAGCGATTGATAAAGCAGCATTATTAGGGGATGTAGCTTCTGTGGAAGATCGCAGCATTCTGTCTACGGAATTTGCTTATTACCGTGGTGCAGATATGCAGAGTAAGCAGGGTATTAGTGGGTTACAAATCTATTCAGATTTGGTATTCAAATATTTCCAGCCGAATTTAAATGAAATGATGAAAGTTACAGGGTTAGATGAAGCTCTAACTATCAATACCGCTCGTCAGTGGTCTATTGAACCGACAACTTTAGGCTATAAGAGTGAGGTATTTAAAAATAGTAAGGGTATCATTTTCTGGTTCTCTACTATGGGTAATGAGGCAGCGGTTGTACCTGTAAGCTTAACTATAGCCGATGATGCTAATACAAGTATAACGGCTGGTGTGGAAAATCGTTATCAATTATTCTGGAAAGAAGAAAATAGTCAAGCGGTACCGGGTACATTGGATTATCCGTTGACAGTTACCTTCCCTGATAATGGGACATATCAGCTGAATATAGAGCTGATGAATGAAGCAAAAGCTGATCCTGGCGATATTATTGTACCACTTGCGGATGATGCAAATGTTGACAGTGGCGATAATAATGATAATGATGCAGATAAAGTTATTACTGTATTGAATACGCCTACTTCCATGTATACTACGGTGGCAGTTAAGTCAACGGCTCCGGAGACACCGGAAGTAAACGAGACTTGGAATTTAGCTTTAAAAGTAGATGGAACAGATTATACAGCTGTAAATCATGTTTATACAGTAACCGGTAAGAAAATCGGTGATAAAATTGCTGTAACCGGTAAATTAACAGATAAAGCTGGCAAGCCATTAGCAGGCGTAAATGTAGCTGTTAGTGGCAGTGCTTGGACTTATACCGGCAACACAACAGTGAGTACTTCAGCAACAGGGGAATTTTCTTTTGAAATTTCAACTGCAACAGTAGGTACACCTCATGTTTTGACTTTAGCCTTAAACAGCACCTTGCCAGATAATACATTTACTGCTAATTATAGTTTGCAAATTACAGTAACAGATGGTACTATCGTAGAGCCTGTAACCAAATATACGGTAGATAAGGTAAAAACTGTAGCTAAAGTTGCTGTAGATGATATGGCAGTAGTTTATTTGGAAGTTTATGATGAAAATGATGATTTAATTAATATTACTTCTAATGCTCAAGCTCGTGGTATTTTTAAAGAAATAGAGTTCCGCGATTTGCCGGATCGTTCCGATTTGTATGACAGTAATATTTATGTGAAAGCCAATAATGGCGGTATTGAGGTTTATTTCTATCCTGATTACCGTGGTGACTATCACATTCGGATGATTACTAATTCCGGCGATGGTCAGGTTATTACTGCCAGCTTTGAAGCAGTTTATCAAGGTGAAATCGTTGATGTCGAGTTAATCTATCCGGAAAAAACGTTAGGTATAGGCGAAACTTCTTCACCGGCACAAATTATTACTTATGATAAAAACGGTGTAGAAGCAGAAGTAGCTATTGTGAAATCCGGTTGGGGTTATTATTATCAAGGCAGTGCTGCGCAAAGTATGGATGCTTGGGGCAGAGTAACATTGAAAGACAATGAACGCTATATTGGTTCAACTGTAACGGCAAGTGTTTATCACGAACGAGCAGGTTTAACTGCCAGCTATACTTTCAATGTAGATGATAAATCTCATGTTGGCGAGGATGATGGATTTTTAGATATCAGCGGTATTGTTTTACCGGATGATTATGGTGCTGTAGGTCAAACTAACCAATATCAATTTTATTTAGTAGACCGTAACGGTTTTACCGTCCAATTGTCAACTGGTCAAATGAGCCGTTATAATGGGGCGGAGGCGGAAGTAACCGTATATTCCAAACCTTATGGCGCAACAGTTAATGCGTATATTTCCAGCAATGGACAATCTTTAGAAGATAATGGTTTTGGTTATCTGTATGTTGATTGTAATAAAGAAGGCAGTGTGCGTTTAAATGTGAGATTAAAAATCTACACTCCAAGAACAGTAAACAACTATACTTACAATCAATATCAATATTATAGTAAGACTATTGAGATACAGATGAAGGAAAAGGCTAATGCTAATCAAGCAATCAGTACCGATAAGACTTTAAATCAAAATAATGGTACTTATAATACCAGTGTAGCAATTTTCTTAGGAACAAATTATTATCGGGTAAATATGAATGAGCGCATTGGTGAGGCTAAACCTATTTTCCGTGATGGGAAAATCATGGTGCCTGTACAAACCTTAACTGATGGTTTGGGTGGTAAATATGAATACAATGAAGAAAAGAAAACTATTACTATGAAGGTAGGCAGTGATTGGGCTGTGGCTACCCTAGGGTCTAACATTATTAAGACTAACTATGGTAGTGTTTATAGTGATGTGGTACCATTTGTTGAAGGTGGATATACTTATTTACCATTAAGAGCAGCAGCGGAAGTAATGGGCTGCAAAGTAGAGTCTGTTTCCGACTTGAACGGAAGTGTTATTGGTGCGGTATTTCTGCGCTAGAAGATGAGGTGGGTGATTAAATGCAATATATACAAAAACGACAAAAATGGGTTGCAATGCTGCTCTGTATATTTTTCTGCATATCTCTCTGTCCTGTAGAGGCGTTAAATGCTGCAGAATATGTGGAAACCACCACAACTATTGAGAAAAACTATTATGCTGACAGAAATGGGAAGCCGACAGATAAAGTTGGCGAAGTCTATCAGTTTGTGATGGAGTTCGGTAATGTGTCTGATATTGAACAAGTAGTTGTTCATTTAGAGGGTGCAATTCCGATTGTTCAGCATAGTTCCCAGCCGGACCGTGATAAAATCGATAAAATTGTCTTTGAAAAAGCAACCACCGATGTTTATCTAAAAAGGGATTTCGGTGGTGGTAAAGTCAGTATCGTTTTTGGGACAGAAATTACAGTGGCACAAAAATACAGTATTTATGTAACTGTTAATAATGGTACAGATTCTATTACGGTAGACGGCAATCGGAGTTTTGAAGTAAAAGCCGGGGAGGCGGTGTTTAACCGAACATCACCGATCCGCTCTTCAATGTATAGTCAGGTTAACCAATATCTTCTTGATGAAACTGGAGAAAATTATATTTTTACGGCAGAAGTAGTTTTGGAAATGCAGGATAAGTTTAATAATATTACCAATGTCCTGCCGGAAGGTTATAGCCTTTATATGCGTTTTGATCGTAATGGTCGTGGGAGTGAAGAGGACAGTTCGGTATTGGTAAATACGGGGGCAAAAACTTTGCCAATTGGCGAAAGTTATACTCATGTACCGATTGATTATCAAAGTGAGCACGTTACCGGTAAAATTACAGCCAAGGTAACTTATGTAATTGCTGTAGATGAGTATGATAAAGGTAATAATTTACCAACATTATATGCAGCGTTGGCAGATAACGAAAATGGTCAGATTGATACGCAACGTGAAATTTATAATACGATTGGTTTTATGACTGATAGTGATGTCGGTGACATCGTTAATACGCCGTCGATTTTTGTGGACGGTAGCATTTCAATCGATAGCTACAGCAATGAAATTGTTATTCGTGTCAGCAATATTTATCCGGCAGCAGGTTATTTAGTAGTTGTAGAACTGCCGAAAGGTTTTATTAATATTGAGACAGGGAAAAATACTGTATATTTTGAATATGCGGATATCAATAAATTGAAAACGGTAGTGCTTTCAGAATTGCCTAGCAAACCAGAAATTATTTACAATGAAGAGAAGTTTAAGCTTGGTTTAATTCAAAAGAACAATTTGAATGAAAAAATGGAAGAAACACCATATCTGGATGTTGACAGTCGCGTAAGAATTGTTCATGGACCTGCTACTAATGGTTCGAAAGGTTCTTATATGGAGCAAGTCAATAAGAAGGCAGAGGCTAAAGCCAACAGCAGTGATGCTTTAGATATTAAAGTTTATCTGCAAGATAGTTTGGGTCAGGTTGCTACTGAGTTTTTCAGCAGTGAATATTTGTATGTTTGGGCAGAGCGTGAGCAAGGAAAAGTGTCCACACAAGATTATATTATTGTTCCTGTAGAAGCCTCTGATTCAGTTAAATTTTTAAATACAGGTGAGAAAGATGCTAACGGTATTTTTAAACACGATAACAATGGGGTAAATGGTGTTTATCGTTATCAAGTGCAAGGGATTGTTCCCAATAATGGGGAAATTCCGTTTGCTGTAACTTCCAGTTTAGATGGTAAAGTGGAAATTAAAGCGGCTCTTGCCACTTCTGCTTATAATGCCGTAAATGGTACGGAAGAAGACGGTACAGGGACAAAGCCATTAAAGAAAAGCGTAAAATTGACTTTTGAACCTTATGCTGATGAAAGTGCTTGGAAATTTACCGATGTAGCTGTGAAAAGTTTAAAAAAAGAGTATTTGCAATCTTCCGGTAAACCTCATCATACTATTTATACGGTAATGCAAACAAAAAAAGCCGACGGAGAAGATACTTTTGCAATAACAGCCATGTTAACTCCTGGGAGTGGTGAAGTAAAATTAGGTAATGAACCTATTACTATTACCACTTCTTCACCTGATTTAAAGATTACCGGTAAAGATAAATCTACTGAAATTTTGGGAGATAACAATGGTATACGAGTGTATACTGCCAGTGGTGGTAAATTTAGCTTTAATGTAGCGACTAATAAGATAGGAACTTATAAAATTGTTGTTCAGGCAGATAATGCCTTGCCAGGTAAAGATGGTGACCAAGCGGGTTATATGGAAATAATTATGACCTTTGATGAAGAAGGCGGCAATATGGTGCCAAGCGGTGACCCAGAAAGCGATTTGGCAGCTAAGCTGCAATCAGTAACAACCGTTGTGTTAGAAGAACAATCCAGTTTCTTATTAGCACCGACAGATAATCTTTATGCTCTGTTTAAACTTTATGATAAAAATAAAAAGCAAGTTATCTTAGATGATGACGAGGAAGCTTTAGCAGCAATTAAAAACTTGCGTTTTACTACAAAACCGACAGAATCCATTTTAGAAAATAATACGAATAGTGTGAAGGTAACAGAAGATGATGGTGGCATTTGCTTAACATTTGTGGCTGACCAAAGAGGTGCTTACAGCTTAGAAATGACTTTGATTAATAGTAAAACAGGTAAAGTAAGTTTTAATGTTGACCAAATGAATAAAATTATCGGTATGGAACTTAGCTATCCGGAAACAGGCTTGCCATTAGGCGGTACTTCTGGGACAGGTACTCTGACTTTTATTGACAGTGGTGGTAAACGCATTGAACAAGCATTGCCAATGGAAGGTATTCGCCTTAGTGCCAGTGGTATTCCTTTGGAACAATTTTCAAAAGAAACCAGCGTAGTTAAAGCTAGAACAGGCGACAGCTATAGTGGGGAAATTATTACAGTTAAAGCTTATGATAGAACTCGTAACTTAACTGCTTACCATGATTTTGTGGTAGCCCACGAAATTATTACTTTGGAGTTTGACCAAACGCAAGGTGAACTTTTACGCGATTTGATTACCAATTTAACTATGAAAGACAGCAATGGCAGAACTTTACCGGCTAATTCGCTGCTCTATGATGATGGCGGCAGAGTTAGAGTAACAGTAGTTTCCAAACCTGCTAATGCTGTTATTAATACCGAGTTAGTTAATAACGGTAAGGATTTTATTGACTTAGGCAATAATGACTTGAAAGTTCGTTCTGACCGTATTGGGGATGTGCGTATTCGTGTCGATGTGCGTGCTATAGACCCGCACTATAGTCAAAAATATCCTATTTATGCTTATTTGACTGGGGTAGCTAACTATAGCTTCTTATATCCAGGAATTTTAGACAGTAAACCGTTAGTGGAAGGTTATGATAATGCTGATGCGACCTTGATGTATATTGGTTCTAGGACTTATGTATCTTGCGGACAGATAAAAGTTATGGACGCAGCACCATTTATTGAAAACAGTCGTACTTTTATTCCAGTGCGGGCATTGTCAGACTCCTTAGGAACAACTGTATATTACAATGGTGAGACACAGAAAATTTATTTATCTAACAATAAAGATACCATTATTATGCAAATTGGTGTGCCTGTCCTTACCAGCAGGGAGAAAGGACAGATAGCTACTGATGTGGCTCCGTTTATTATAAATGGTCGTACCTATTTACCGGTGCGGGCAATTAGCGAAGCCTTAGACTGCAATGTTGATGCTGTTTATGAAGGTAATAATATTGCCGGTGTTATCTTTGCACCAAGAAAATGAAAAAGTAATTAAATTCGTTTAGTTTTCATAGACGAATTTAGCAAAAGAGGTTGAGATATTTTTATCTCGGCCTCTTTTTATTGGCAGGAAATGGAAAAATGATGGCGAATTAGAAATTTATTCGGAAGAAAAGGAAGTGAAAGAATTGGAAGTGCAGTTAGATAAAGATACCCTGTATGTTTGTCCGCAACGCGATTTAGATATGGCAGAAGCTAAAACATTTCGTTTAGAGGTTGATGGACAGCTTTTTGCTCGCAGCAATATAAGACGTTTAGTTGTTGATTTAAGTAAAGTTAAATTTATAGATAGTTCCGGTTTGGGTGCGTTATTAGGGCGCTATAAGCTGCTGCAAAGCAGACAGGGGGAAATGGTGCTTTGCGAAGTAGATAGTCGTGTTTATCGCATTTTAGAGCTTTCAGGGATGAAAAAACTGATGATTATTAAGCAAGCAGATGAGCAAAAAGAGAAGGAGTGTAAGCAATGGTAAAAGAGAATAAAGTAGAAGTGCGGTTTAGTAGTATTGGCGAAAATGTTGCCTTGGCGAGAATGGTTCTTAGTGCCTTTTTGATGCCTTGTGACTTAACTCGTGAAATATTGGATGAAATAAAAATTGCTTTATCAGAAGCTGTGACGAATAGTATAATCCATGCTTATGGCGAAGATGCTAATCAGACGGTAATTTTGCGAATGTGCTTAAATGATGATATTTTAACACTAGAAATAGAAGATAATGGTGTTGGTATTCCAGATATAAAAAAAGCTTTAGAGCCTGAGTATTCAACAATGGCAGAACATATGGGCCTAGGATTTATTTTTATGAAAACTTTTATGGATGAACTGGAAGTAGTTTCAGAAGTTGGCAAAGGCACTAAAGTAATTTTACGTCGCCAATTAACAGAAGAAAAGGCAATCAGCGAAGTGGGATAAGGAGAAAATATGACGGGTAGATTGAGTGAGATGAATTTACCTCGTTTTCCACTTTTGACAAATGATGAAACACAAGAACTATTAATTCAAATGAAAAACGGAGATGAGGCGGCAAGAGAACGCTTGATTAATTGCAATTTGCGATTGGTTTTTAATTTGGTTCAGCGTTTTGCCAATCGAGGTTATGAACAAGAGGACCTATTTCAAATTGGTACGATAGGTCTGATGAAAGCTATTGATAAATTTGACCAAAGCTATGAGGTTAAATTTTCAACTTATGCTGTGCCAATGATTATCGGTGAAATTCGCAGATTTTTGAGAGATGACAATCCTATTAAGGTTAGCCGTTCTTTGAAAGAATTGGGCGTAAAAATTAAGTATGCTCAAGAGCAGCTGTGGAAGGAATTAGGTAGAGAGCCTAAATTGACGGAAATTGCTGATAAACTTAAAATATCAATGGATGAGCTGGTACCGGCTTTGGAAGCAACGCAAGGCCTAAGCTCTATTCATGAGGAAATTTATCAGGATGATGGTGATGGTCTGTATTTATTAGACCAGCTGGCTGTGCAGGAGAACGGAGAAAATAGTTTTATAGATAATATAGCTTTAAGCGAAGTCATGGACAAGCTGCCGGAACGAGAAAAGAAAATTTTGCATTTGCGTTTTTATCAAGATAGAACGCAAACACAAATTGCTGAGCAAATAGGAATTTCTCAAGTACAAGTTTCTCGTTTGGAACGCAGTGCGTTGAAAAAAGTAAAGGAAATGTTGTCATAAAAATAAAATGAACAAGTGACAAGGCAATGGGGTTGTGTTAAAATAAAAAATAAGTGGAAATTTATTTATTAAGACGGAAAAGGAGCTGTAGATATGGGTGTAAAAAGTGATATTGAAATTGCACAAGAAACACAGATGGAAGTGATTAATCGTATTGCCGATAAATTGGAAATTGCTGATGAATATGTAGAAAATTACGGCAAATATAAAGCAAAAATTGATTATAGAATGATGCAGAAATATGCAGATAAACCAAATGGTAAATTGATTTTAGTTACTGCTATTAATCCAACACCAGCTGGTGAAGGTAAAACTACTACAACTGTTGGTTTGGGTGATGCGTTATCTGCTATGGGAAAAAAAACAGTTATTGCTTTGCGTGAACCTTCTTTGGGTCCTGTTTTTGGGGTTAAAGGTGGTGCAGCTGGTGGTGGTTATGCACAAGTCGTACCAATGGAAGATATTAACTTGCATTTCACTGGTGATATGCACGCTATTGGTGCGGCAAATAACTTACTGGCTGCAATGATTGATAACCACATTCAACAAGGCAATGCGTTACAAATTGATGTACGCAGAATTACTTGGAAACGTTGTGTAGATATGAATGACCGTCAGCTGCGTTATATTGTTAGTGGTTTAAATGGTAAAGCTAATGGTATGCCAAGAGAAGATGGTTTTGATATTACTGTAGCTTCCGAAATTATGGCTATTCTTTGCCTGTCTAAAGATATTGATGATTTAAAAGAAAAATTATCTAAAATTGTAATCGGTTACAGCTATCAAGATGAACCAATTACAGCAGGTCAATTAAATGCCCAAGGTGCGATGGCTGCATTATTAAAAGATGCTTTAAAACCAAATTTGGTGCAAACTTTAGAAAAAACACCTGCTTTTATTCATGGCGGTCCTTTTGCTAATATTGCGCATGGCTGCAACAGTATCATGGCAACTAGCATGGCTTTAAAATTAGGTGATTATGTAGTAACTGAGGCAGGTTTCGGTGCTGACTTAGGTGCAGAAAAATTCTTAGATATTAAATGCCGTAAAACAGGTTTCCAACCTGATGTAGTAGTTATTGTAGCTACTGTTCGTGCTTTAAAATATAATGGTGGCGTAGCTAAAGCTGATTTGAATGAAGAAAATTTGGAAGCTTTAGAAAAAGGTTTACCAAACTTATTACGTCATATCGAAAATATTACTAAAGGCTTTGGTTTGCCTGCAGTAGTAGCTATTAATGCTTTCCCAACAGATACTCAAAAAGAGTTGGATTTAGTTTATGCTAAGTGTAAAGAATTGGGCGTTAATGTTGCTTTATCTGAAGTATGGGCTAAGGGTGGTCAAGGTGGCTTAACTTTAGCTGAAGAAGTAGTGCGTCTTGCTGAAAGCAACACAGCTAAATTAAACTTCACTTATGAATTAGAAATGCCAATCAAAGAAAAAATTGGTGCCATTGTCAGCAAAATTTATCATGGCAGTGGTGTAGACTATACACCAGCAGCAGAAAAAGAAATTCAGCAGTTAGAAAAATTGGGCTATGGCGATTTGCCAATCTGTATGGCTAAGACTCAATATTCTTTCTCTGACAATGCTAATTTGTTAGGTGCGCCTGAAGATTTCCGCGTTACCATCAGCAAAGTAAAAGTATCTGCAGGTGCAGGATTTATTGTTGTTTACACAGGTGATATTATGACTATGCCTGGTCTGCCAAAAGTACCATCTGCAGAAAAAATTGATGTAGATAATAACGGTAAAATTTCTGGTTTATTCTAAAATGAAATATGGTGTCTAGGATAGAAATTCTAGATTTTTAGCAAATAACTCCCCTTGTGCTCGATATTTTTGTCGAGTGTGAGGGGAGTTATTGTTATCAGGCATTTTTCTGAGGTGATGAAAGGGTATTATTTTTTGCCTTTTTATCCAGTAATCTTAAGACATATCTCTTCCTTGATATTCGTAGAATAGGGTTAGTAAGGAGTGATGATAATGTCAGTTACATATTTAGATTTTGAAGCAAAATATTTCCCTGTGGAGTGGTACAATAAAAAATATTTAGCAGAGCAAAAGCTTGAATTAATAGAAGATAAGTTTGAGAAATATATGCGTATTTATTTGCCTGCTAGTATGAGATTAGAGGATAAATTGCAGATAATCGAAGATTGGGTTTTTCAGCAAGGCTGCATTTGGTCTTGGTTAAAATATGGACAACAATACCATTCTTTACTGCCTTCTTCTTATTATGAGAAAATGGAAAAACAGGTGGGATATTTGCAGCAGAAAGAAGAAACATTATTACGTAATGCCTTGCGGCATGACTTGCAAGCTAGAATACGCAAAAGTAAACAATTTAACATTAGTGGTTATTTATTTTTTGCTGCAGAAAGTTGGAAACAATTAATGCAAAGTTTTATCTATGAAATTTATCTGCAAATTGAAGATGAAATTGAGCAGGAGGAGTTTGTAGCCCTTTTGCAATATTTTGTCCGAACACAGCCGGCAATATTAGATAAAGTATATTTAATTTTAGACAGTGATGGTAATTTTCAATTGAAAGATGAAATTGGTCATAATCTGCGTGAGGAATATTTAGAGCAGATTAGCGAGGAAGAATTGGGGGATATCGGCGAAGTGGATTTATTGTTAAGTATATTAGTGACTTTATTGCCACAGAAAATTTATTTACAGACGGAAGGAGAAGGCGATTTACCACAGCTTAGATTATTGCAGCAAGTTTTTGGCGATAAAATTATCCCTTGGGACACAACCTTGTCATTTTAGATATAATATTGTATAATTAGAGCAGTATGTACTGAAAATAGGGGGAGTGTCTGCATTATGGAAAAAAATACAAATCGTGTTGTGGTAACTGCAGTAGGGAAAGATACTAAAGGTATTATTGCGGCCGTATCTACAGCTTTAGCAGAGAGAGATATTAATATTTTAGATATTAGCCAAACTATTTTACAAGAATTTTTTACGATGATTATGGTTGTTGATATGACAGATTGTCAAATTAGCTTTAGCAATTTAAAGGAAGAACTCGGCTTATTGGGACAAAAACATGGGGTGGTAATTTCTTGCCAGCATGAAGAAATTTTCCAATATATGCATAGAATTTAGAGGAGGAAATTGCCATGCCTATTTCGATTTCAAATGCCGAAATTTTAGAAACAATTCAGATGATCGAATCGGAAAATTTAGACATTCGGACAATTACTATGGGTATTTCCCTTCGCGATTGTGCTCACCCTGATATAGATGTGTTATGTGACAAGATTTATCAGAAAATTACTACTTATGCTAAAGATTTAGTAAAAGTAGGCGAGGAAGTAGCGGAAGATTATGGTATTCCGATTATTAATAAAAGAATATCAGTTACGCCTATTTCTATTGTAGCTGATAGCTGTGAAGCTCCTGATTATGTAAAAATAGCTAAAACTTTAGATGCTGCAGCTAGGGCTGTAGGTGTCAATTTTATTGGTGGTTTTTCTGCTTTAGTCCAAAAAGGGATGACAAAAGGCGATGAAAAATTAATTCAGTCTATTCCACAAGCTTTGGCCGAGACAGAATTTGTTTGTGCTTCTGTTAATGTAGCTTCTAGCAAAGCAGGTATTAATATGGATGCTGTGCGTCTAATGGGAGAAGCTGTGAAAAAAAGTGCGGAACTGACTGCAGATAATGACGGTTTGGGCAGTGCGAAATTAGTTGTCTTCTGTAATGCTGTAGAGGATAATCCTTTTATGGCAGGTGCTTTTCATGGTGTGGGCGAGGCAGAAGTAGTCCTAAATGTAGGTGTTAGCGGCCCTGGGGTAGTTTTAAATGCTGTGCGAAAAATTCCAGATGCACCTTTTGATGAATTGGCGACAACTATTAAGCATACAGCGTTTAAAGTAACTCGGACAGGTGAATTAGTCGGCAGGGAAGCGGCGAAGCGTTTGGGAATACCGTTTGGGATTGTAGATTTATCTTTGGCTCCTACTCCTGCTATCGGTGACAGCGTGGCTGACATTTTAGAGGCTATGGGCTTGGAACGCTGTGGTACGCACGGAACAACAGCAGCTTTGGCTATGCTGAATGATGCCGTTAAAAAAGGTGGTGCGATGGCTTCATCCCATGTTGGTGGTTTAAGTGGGGCATTTATTCCTGTTAGTGAAGATGCAGGGATGATTAGAGCAGTAGAAGAAGATGCACTGCATTTAGATAAATTAGAAGCCATGACTTGTGTTTGTTCTGTAGGTCTGGATATGATTGCTGTTCCAGGGGATACAAGTGCGGAAACAATAGCAGCAATTATTGCCGATGAAGCGGCGATAGGTATGATTAATAAGAAAACAACAGCTGTAAGAATTATTCCTGTACCAGGCAAAAAAGTAGGGGAAACAGTTGTTTTTGGTGGACTTTTGGGTTATGCACCAATTATGGCAGTTAATCAATATCAGTCTAGTAAATTTATTCAGCGTGGTGGACGAATTCCAGCACCTATTCATGCATTAAATAATTAATTATTAAAAAATAGATAGACGGGTGGGAAGAAGTGTATGTCAATAGAGTATCTAAAAGTAAATATTTATGATACACGAAATAATCTGATTTTAGCGAGTACGCAATGTTCTGTTAATGAAGAGGAAGAAACTATTGTAGTTACTACCGATAAGACAGATTTATTCGAAAAATTCCAATTTGTTCGGGTGGAATTGTTGACTGACCAAGGTGTTCAGCAGGCAGAAGGTTTTGTGCGCCTGATTGTGATGCGGTCACAGGTAAGTATTGCTTTGGCTAAATTTGAAGGTGAAGTAGAAGAAAGACGTCAATTTCTTAAAGTACCTTGTGAAATCCAGCAGGATTTGCTCGAAGTTCAAGTAAATGGACAAGAAATTAAATTTGAAAAACCGGTACCTATTATTGTACGTAATATTAGTCTAGGTGGCATGTTGTTCTCTTCTCCTGCTTTGCTGGAACTGGGGACACGTGGGCAAATTACTTTTATGGAAGGTAAAAGACCTTGTTACCTGTTTTTCAACATTGTGCGTGTAGAAGATTATTCTACACCTGAAAAAGAAAAACCGGCAGGTGAAATTTACGATTATCGTTACGGCTGCCAATTTGAAATGTTGAGTGATGATGCGGAAACAGCTTTGTGTGGCTTTGTCTTCCAAGAAGATGCTGTTCGCCGCAGAAAGAAAAAATATCAATATTTAGATTAATTAGTTGCGTTGAAGGACAATATAGCAAAGAATTGAGGCACTCGTTATGAATGATATTCAATATAAGACCCAAGATAATATTGTATCGCATAAAAATAAAATATTGATTGTAGATGATAGTGCAGTTAATCGAACGGCTTTGCGAAAAATTTTAGAAAATGATTATGAGCTGATAGAAGCGCCGAATGGTTTACATGCATGGGAAATCTTGCGAAAATACAAAACTGATATCAGCGTAGTTTTGTTGGATTTAGTGATGCCGGTAATGGATGGTTATACTTTTTTGGAATATGTACAAGTTGACCCGATTATGTCAATGGTACCGATTATTGTGATGACCTCCAATGATAGTGTTGATGAGGAAATCCGTTGTTTGTCCTTTGGGGCCTCAGATTTTGTGCCTAAACCTTATCACCCAGCAATCGTTAAACATCGGATAAAAAATTTAATTCATTTACGAGAAACATCAGCGATTTTGAATTTATTAGAACACGACCATCTGACTGGTGTTTATAGCAAAGAATTTTTCTATCAATATGCTCAAAAAATATTAACGGATTATCCAGAAAAACGGTTCAATATTATTTGCTGCGATGTGGAAAATTTTAAATTAGTTAATGAACGTTTTGGCATGGAAAAAGGCGATGAATTGCTATGTTACTTAGCCGATAAGTATCAGGAATTGTTAGGTAATTCTGGTTTCTGTGCGCGCATTAATGCTGATATTTTCGCCATGTTAATTGAGGTGAATGAAGAAAATCAGTTGGAAACTTTGTACAACGCTTTTCAGCGAGAAAAATTGTTTAGTGCACCAGTGCCTAATTTAGTTGTTAAATGGGGAGTCTATGAAATTGTAGACCGTACTGTTCCTGTTTCTCGTATGTGTGACCGAGCAATATTGGCTATTAAGAAAATTAAACATCAGTATAAGCAAAATGTTGCTTGGTATGATGATACACTACGCTTGGAAATGTTGAAAGAACAACAGGTTCTTGACAATATGGAGGCTGCTTTAGAAGAAAAGCAATTTAAAATTTATCTTCAACCTAAATATGATGTGCAAACTAATAAAATTGTTGGTGCTGAAGCCTTGGTGCGTTGGATTCATCCAGAAAAAGGTATGATTTCTCCAGGTGAATTTATTCCACTTTTTGAGCAGACAGGCTTTATTAGCAGCTTGGATTACTATGTTTGGGAAGAAACCTGCCATCTTTTAGCTATTTGGCGTGACAGTGGCTTACCATTAATCCCGATATCAGTTAATGTATCAAGAGCTAATTTTGAGCTTGGTGATTTAGAAGAAAAATTAGTAAATTTATTGGAACGTTATCAATTGTTGCCAGAGTGGCTGCATTTGGAAATTACGGAGTCAGCTTATACGGAAAATCCTGAAAAAATCATTAATACAGTAGAAGCTTTGCGAAAATTTGGCTTCAAAATTGAAATGGATGATTTTGGTTCAGGTTATTCTTCTTTGAATATGTTGAGTGAATTACCGATTGATGTTTTAAAATTAGATATGCGTTTTATGCAGCATGAAAATAAATTTGAGAATAAGAAGAGTATTCTCGGCTTTATTGTTAGTCTTTCCAAGTGGCTGGAGTTGGATACTGTGGCTGAAGGTGTGGAAACTAAGGAACAGATTGATTTGTTACGAAATATGGGTTGTGACTATGTGCAAGGTTATTACTATGCACGTCCAATGCCAACAAAAGAATTTGAGTCCTATTTGGTGAATGAAAAATTATCACAGGGTAAAGAGGAACGCTTATTTGTTTGTGATTTGGCTGCTGACGAGCAGGAAAAACGAACAGTCCTCGTGGTAGAAGACTTACCTGAAACAAGAAAAGCTTTGCAAGAAACTTTATCACCTTATTACAATTTAATTATTAGTGATAATGGGCGAGATGCTTATAGTTATTTACAAAAAAATGAAGCTAATGTTTCTATCATTTTAATGGATTTATTTATGGCGGTTATGGACGGTTTTCAAATTTTGGAATTGTGTAAAAACCGTGATGCTGAGGAAAGTATCCCAATTATTATGTCTTCAACTGCTGGCAATAAAGATGAATTACAGGCTATTCAATTGGGTGCCAGTCATTTCTTGACTAAACCGTATAAAAAAGAAACATTGCTTTATCATATTCAGCATGTTCTTGAAGATGCTGATCTGCGAAGAAAAGCTTTTAAGGAAGGTATTTCGTAGCTAAAAAAAGACAATAGGAGGTTGCTATGCGGAAATTAATTCAATTTAAAAATATTGTCAAGGAATTTGACGGTCAATTAGTGTTGAAAGGCATTAATTTGGATATATATGAAAATGAATTTGTTACTTTGCTGGGGCCTAGTGGCTGTGGTAAAACTACTTTGTTGAGAATTTTGGGTGGTTTCTTAACTCCTGATGAAGGACAAGTTATTTTTGATAATGAAGATATTACCCAGCTTCCTCCGTATAAAAGGGAAATTAATACGGTTTTCCAAAAATATGCGTTATTCCCGCATTTAAATGTTTATGAAAATGTTGCTTTTGGTTTGACCATAAAGAAAGAGCCGAAAGATGTTATTCAACAAAAAGTTATGCGTATGTTAAAACTGGTAGGTTTGGAAGATTACGGTGAACGTAAGGTAACAGAAATGTCTGGTGGTCAACAACAACGCGTAGCTATTGCTAGAGCTTTGGTTAATGAGCCAATGGTTTTATTGTTAGATGAACCGTTAGGTGCATTGGACTTAAAAATGCGTAAAGAAATGCAGCATGAATTGAAAAAAATTCAAAAGGAAGTAGGCATTACTTTCGTATTTGTTACTCATGACCAAGAAGAAGCTTTAACTATGTCCGATAAAATCGTAGTTATGAAAGACGGTGGTATTCAGCAAATTGGTTCGCCGACAGATATTTACAATGAGCCGGTAAATGAATATGTAGCGAAATTTATCGGTGAAAGTAACATTATTGACGGTGTAATGGTCAAAGATGAAGAAGTAATTTTTGAAGATAAGCATTTTGCTTGTTTAGATAAAGGGTTTGCACCAAATGAAAAAGTAGATGTAGTTATCCGTCCGGAAGATTTGGATATTGTACCGAAAGAAAACGGTAAGTTAAAAGGTATTGTCAAGTCTGTTCTGTTTAAAGGTGTTCATTATGAAACTATCGTGGAAACTAGAGCTGGGACAAGTATTACTGTGCAGATGCGTGTTTCAGAAGACAAGCCGGTTGTTAATACTGAAGCCAATGAAATGATGAGTGCTAATGATTTTTATTTGGATATTAGCGATATTGATGAGCTTACCGATAGTGATATTATTGCCAGAGCTAATGCTCAAGCATGGGATGCGAAAACAGAAGATTGGATTTCTATTAATAAAGTAGAATATAATATTGAGCCTGCTAACGGTACTTATCCTGTAACTTTTAGTACGCAAGCAGGAACAATGATTTCTGCTAATATGATTGTGCGTGACGTGAATAGAATTGTCAGCAAAGAATATCAAGAAGAAATATTTGCGGTAAACTTCTTCCAAAAAGTAGATGAAATCAAAGAGAGTATGGCATTAGATACTGATTTGAAAACTTGGGCCAATGCTTCGGCGTGGAGTTTGGAAGATGACTCTGCAGTAGAAATTACAGAAGTAGTTTATGATTTTGATCCGGAAAATATCGAGCCGGGTGTTTATGATGTTACTTTCAAAACAGAAGGTTATGAATATATGGTCGATACTACTGACCGTTATGAAGTAGGTGACGAAGTAGGTCTGCTTTTTGGACCTGAAGATATTCATATCATGAAGAAGGGAGGCTACTAATGTGAAACAATTTCGCAGTATGGCTTATCCTTATGTGTTTTGGATAAATGTAATGATTGTCGTACCGATGTTGATGATAGTCATGTATGCTTTTACCCAAAAAGGTAATGATGTAGTGACTTTTCGTTTGACTTTGGACAACTTTATTTATTTCTTTAGTGACCCGATTTTTGTCTCTGTTTTAAAAAATTCTCTAGTTATTGCTGTAGTGACGACAGTGATTTGCATTTTCTTAGGTTATCCAATGGCTTATTTGATTTCACAAGCTAGTGACCGTTGGAAAGTGATATTAGTGCTGTTAATTACCGTACCGATGTGGATTAATATGTTGGTACGTACTTATGCTTGGGTAGGGATTTTGCAGGAAAATGGTATTATTAATAATCTGTTGGGCTTGATGGGGATAGGTCTAGTTAAGTTATTAAATACAGATTTTGCTGTTATTTTAGGTATGGTGTATAACTTTATACCGTTTATGATTTTGCAGATTTATACCGCTTTATCAAAAATGGACCCAAGCTACTTAGAAGCTGCCAGTGATTTGGGAGCTAATAAAGTAGAGTCTTTTTTAAGAATTACTTTGCCATTGTCTTTGCCAGGGGTTTTAAGTGGAATTACCTTGGTATTCTTGCCGGCAGTATCCAGCTTCTTTATACCGAAACTGTTAGGTGGCGGCCAATATGTCTTGATAGGTAATGTTATCGAATCTCAATTTTTGATTTCTGGCAACTGGAATTTTGGTAGTGCCATTTCTTTAATCATGGCAGTTATTATTATGATTTCCATGTATATTACCAAAAAAGTTGACCGTGAGGGACAAAGCAAAGGAGGGGTTAGATAATGAAAAAATCAAAAGGTATTCTAGGTAAGATTTTTATAGCCTTGATGTTGGCGTTCTTTTATTTGCCAATTATCTATACCATTGTTTTTTCCTTTAATGACAGCCGTTCTTTGACTAAATTTGCTGGTTTTTCTCTGCGCTGGTATGAAAAAATGTTTTCTGATGCGGTTATGATGGATGCAATTTTTTATACTATTTTGATTGCAGTTTTAGCAACAGCTATTTCTACGGTAGTAGGTACAATTACAGCGATTGGTTTGAGCCATTCCAACAAAATTTTAAAAACTTTAGTAACGCAGATTAATGATTTACCGATTATGAATCCGGAAATTGTAACAGGTATTGGTTTGTTGATGTTTTTTAGTCTTTTAGGGATTGAAAAGGGCTTAGTGACTATGCTTTTGGCTCATGTCATGTTTTGTATACCTTATGTTATGTTAAGTGTTATGCCTAAGTTGCGCTCTTTAGACCCTAATATTGCCGATGCTGCTCTAGATTTGGGGGCAACACCATGGCAGGCTTTGACCAAGGTTATCGTACCACAAATTATGCCGGGGATTGCTGCAGGGGCATTGATTGCTTTTACTATGTCCTTTGATGACTTTATTATTTCTTACTTTGTAACTGGTAATGGTGTTCAAAATATTTCTATTTTAGTTTATACCATGAGTAAACGTATTAATCCATCTATCAATGCGTTATCTACGATTATTATTATTCCAGTAACCGTAGTATTGATTTTGATTAATATTTTGCCGATTATTAAAGAAAAACGCGAAAAAAAGAAATTGAAAAAAGCAAGGGAAGAAGCACTTGCAGAATAAGAAAAAATAGACCACGAAAAGTGGTCTATTTTTTCTTATTCTTCATTATTCATTTTTAAATGTGCACCTTTCGGTACGATTAACTGTAATTTTTCCGGCAGAAGTAAAATTTCAACTTCACCTGTAATTTGCTCACAGTTGCCGTCTAAACCTAAGACTGTAGGTTCGGGTACGACTATTTTAGCTCGTTTGCATTGTCGATAAATGATATGCTCTTCAAAATCTTTTTTAGTGAGGTGTTCACCTTTTTGGAAAGCTGGTACCAAACGCAAGATTTTCGGACGAGGAGCTTTACGGCATAAGCAGACATCAAAAACGCCGTCATTGATTTCTGCTTTAGGAGCACCATGGAAAGAACCACCGTAAATCTGACCGTTGGCAAATAAGGAAAATAAAAATTCACCACTGATTGGCTCGGTATCATCATCAAGCCAAATTTCCATTGGATAAGCCACTTTGTGCGAGAAACAGTATAATAAGGACATAATATAGGACATACTGCCCGAGACTCCTGGTAAGCGTTTAAAATGTACCATTTGGTAAGCAACATCAGCATCAAAACCAAGGTTGACAACATTGGCTGCCAATAAACCATTGCAGGATAAAACGTCGACAGCAACAGGAGTCCCTTCCGTTTGGGCAATCAAATCGAATAAATCAGCTCCTACAAAAACTTTGGCAAAATCATTGCCGGAACCGCAAGGAATAATGCCTAATGGTGCTTTGCCGGCTAAGGCATTGACCAAATTGGCAATAGTACCATCACCACCACAAGCGAAAAACCATAAGTCTTCTTCAGGATTTAAACGGTCATTAACAAAGACTTGTTCATCACCAGCTGAGGTTGTTTCATAGATTTCATATTGTTCAGGATTAAGAGTTTCCTTGATAGACTGAATTAATTGTTTCTGGATAATTCCTTTTCCAGCTGCTGGATTGATAATAAAAATATATTTACGCATAATGAAAAATCTCCGTACTTTTGAAAATCGACATAATCAGAATAATCTGAATATTTTTCGCCTAGATTATACGCTATTTTGGTAAAAAAGTCAATTTAACAGCCTTTACTTGATTTTAAAAGCTGTAAATGATATAGTAATTAGTTGAAATGTACTAATTTACGACAAGGAGCTTTGCAAATGCTCGATTTAAACAAAGTTTATCAAAAAGAAACTGTTATGAAAATAGATGTAGCTGCAATTAAACATAATGTTGAAGTTTTAAAAACTAAAACCTCGTCAATAATAATTGCAGTAATCAAAGAAAATGGCTATGGCATGGGCTTGCAGCAAGCTTATGAGATTATGGTCAAATCTGGTCTGGACTATTTTGCGGTCACCAATGCTGCTGAAGCTTTAGCTTTGCGTGAAATGGGTTCTGCTTATCCAATTTTGTTGATGAGCCCTTATCAGCAGCAAGAATTGGTGGAAACTTTAATCGAGGCAGATATTACCTTGATGTGTAACTCTGTGGAGCAGTTGGAATTGTTCCAAAAAATTAAACAGGAAAAAGGTCTGATTGCCAAGGTACATCTTGTAGTAGAAACGGGGATGGGGCGTTATGGTTTCCGTTATAATAATTTGCCTGATTTTACTCCCTATTTAGAAGCGATAAAAATAGACGGCTGTTATAGTCATTTTAATAATCATCCTAAACATTATCAAAACCAAATTAATCATTTTAGTCAAGCGTTGGCTAAATTAGCTGAACAGGGTATCAAGCCTGAGATTACGCATCTATCAAATTCGGCAGCTTTATTATCTGTGGGTGACGCAGGTTTTACAGCTGTACGCATTGGTTCAGCTTTATTGGGTAAAGCTGCTCGAGGTGGACAAGTATTGCAGACAGCAGTCTGGATGGAAGCACCTGTAGCTCAAGTAGTTGAGCTGCCAAAAGGTGCCTCTGTTGGCTACAATGCGACTTATCATTTGAAACGAGACAGCCGTTTAGGCTTGGTGCGTGCAGGTCATGGCGATGGTTTGTTTTTGGGTTATACGGATGCCAAAGACCCGTCTTTAATTCATCGTATTTTGCATGATATACGCGAAAAATTACAGCCAAGTAGATATCAAATTTATGGGATTATTCAAGGTAAACAAGTTCCCGTAGTGGGCAGTAGTGGGATTGCTCATGTAATGCTGGATTTGACAGGGACGAATTTTAAGGAGCAGGATACAGTGCGATTTAATTGTAATCCATTATTAGTACATCCTGCAGTACCCAAAGAGTTTATTAATCAGTTGGATTAAAGGAGAAATTTATGCGATATGAAATTGTAGGACCTGAGAATTATCAGGCTTTTGATACTTTTATTCGTCAACATGAAAAGGGCCATATGCTGCAGACTTATGCTTGGAGCAAACAAAAACCTTTTTGGACTTGGCGAGCAGTGGTTGTCCGTAACGACCAACAGGAAATAGTAGGGGCAATGTCTGTTTTAATCAGAAAAATACCAGCTACCCCATATACTTTGATGTATGCGGCGCGTGGTCCTGTTTGCGATATCAATAATAAGGAAGTATTAAAAACAATCTTGGATGGTGCCAAAGATTTGGCTAAACAGTTCCGTTCTTATGTACTGAAATTGGATCCAGATGTAACTTTTGATGAAACAATCTTTATGCAAAATATGCAGGAATTAGGTTTTGCCTTAGCTCCTAAAGCACCTAATTTTGAAAATATTCAGCCCCAATATGTTATGCGATTGCCGATTACAGGCTTAAACGAAGAAGAGGTAATGATGCTCTTTAAGCCGAAAACTCGTTATAATATTCGCGTTGCTTTGAAAAAAGGTGTAGAAGTAAAAATTTGTGGCAAAGAAGCTGTTCATGATTTTTATAATATCATGGTAGAAACAGGTGAACGTGACCAGTTTATGATTAGACCAGAGCAATATTTTGCCGACATGCTGGATAATTTAGGTGAAGATGTACGCCTTTATATGGCTTATCTGCCTGACGGAACAGCAATTGCTGGTACTATTGCTGTTCATGTCGGCAATAAAGTTTGGTACTTATATGGGGCATCATCTAATGCTCATCGCAACTATATGCCAAACTATTTACTGCAATGGGAAATGATTAGATGGGCAGTAGAAACTAAATGTGATATTTATGACTTCCGTGGTATTTCTGGCGATTTAAGCGAAGACAATCACTTATATGGTTTATATCGCTTCAAAAGTGGCTTTAATGCTACCTTTACCGAATTTGTTGGCGAATATCGCTACATTTTCCATCCACTAGCTTATAAATTTATCGAAACAGCAATTCCAAAAGCAAAGAAAATCTTAAAGAAAATACGGAAGTAAAAGTAAATCGCACGATTTCATTGACGAAATCGTGCGATTTTGCATATAATATAAGTGAGAAATGCAGTGTGCGTTTTCTTAGCAAATATTAATTTTTCAAGAAAGGGATGAGAAGATGGCTATTACAGCAACTGAATTGAAAATTAATCTTGGCAAATATCTTACCCTAGCTGAAACAGAAGACATTTATATAACTCGAAATGGAAAAGTTGTGGCGAAATTGACTAATCCATATCAAGATAGAGTAGATGTGGCTAAATCTTTATTTGGTGTTTTACCTGCCGATATGACTTTGGAAGAAGCGAGAGAGGAGAGATTGAATAAAATATGAGAGTATTGATAGATACTTGCGTTATTATTGATGCACTACAATCTCGTACTCCATTCGCAGAAGATGCTCAAAGTATTTTTATCCATTCTGCTAATAAAAAGTTTGAAGGCTATATCACAGCAAAGTCAGTTACAGATATATATTATTTAACCCGCCGTTTGACGCATAATGATGAAGAAACACGCAAAATTTTAAGCAAATTATTTTTGTTATTTCATTTGTTGGATACGACATCTTTGGATTGTCGAAAAGCATTATCCTCTGAAATGACAGATTATGAAGATGCTGTCATGCTGGAAACAGCTATTCGTTCAGAAATGGACTGTATTGTAACTAGGAATGTAAAAGATTATGCAAAAGCTATGCTTAAAGTTTATGAACCGTCATATTTTCTTGAAATATTGGAATTAGAATGTGAAGAATAATATTCCGTCACACACGGATATAATTGAAAAAAGAGCTCGCGATTTTTTAATCGCAAGCTCTTTTCTTTATGCGGATGACGGGACTTGAACCCGTACGAGATAACTCACACGCCCCTCAAACGTGCGCGTATGCCAGTTCCGCCACATCCGCTGACAGCCTAACTATTATA
>JAFXJE010000109.1 GCA_017532485.1 Peptococcaceae bacterium
ACAAATTAATCAAAATGCAAAAGCCTTAGGTTTAATTTTTTGGATTCTTCCAATTATTTCTCTTTTTGTTAGTGGTATAACCTACCGTGCTGCCTTTGGACACGATTTTGATCTTACATTTTTCACCCCAATCCTTTTTGGTTTGCTGTTTATCGTAGTTGGTAACTACTTCCCAAAAACAAAACAAAATCTAACTTTGGGAATTAAAATTCCTTGGACCTTATCCAATGAAGAAAACTGGAATAAAACTCATAGATTTGCTGGCAAACTTTGGGTTTTAAGTGGAATTATTGTCCTCCTCTCCGCATTTCTTCCTTTATCAATTATGAGCACCCTTCTGGTATGTGTAATTTTTGCTGTGGTAATTATTCCAATGTTCTATTCTTACTACATTTACAAACAGCATCAAAGAGAAGGCATCATCTATAATGTGACACCAAAAACTAAAGCAGAGAAAACAGCCTCAAAAATAACAATCATCGCTGTGCCGCTTATTCTCGTTGCTATGGGATTTCTGCTCTTTACTGGTGATATTGCCGTAGAGTCTACTGATAATCAACTTATCATAACTGCTGATTACTACTCAGACTTAACTGTAGACTATACTGAAATTGACGGCATCACTTATCGCAATGATTTAATTACAGGTAGGCGTATCAATGGTTTTGGCTCACCAAGACTCTCTATGGGTCTTTTCAAAAATGATGAATTTGGTTCCTACACCTTATACGCTTATACCGTTGCTGGCGAATATATCGTTTTGACCGCTAAAGAAAAAACTCTTGTGATTGGCTTAGATAATCCAGAAGAAACTCAAGAACTTTATCAAACACTTACAGAAAAAATAGCTAAATAAATATATTACAAAAAGCAGCGAAGATACTTTAAACTGTATCCTCGCCCTTTCTTTCTTATCGTCAAATTTAATTACACTATTTAGATAAATCAAAACCATGATTTATTGGACCAGAACCTTTGCCCAAATCCAGCATATCAGCCAAGGCACCGGATATATATTTTTTTGCCTTTTCTATGGATTCTTCAAGAGATAAACCTTGGGCAAGATTAGAGGTAATTGCTGAAGATAAAGTACATCCTGTACCATGCGTGTTTGGATTATCAATTCGTTTGCCTTCAAACCATAAGATTTCACCATCTGCATACAACAAATCATCAGCGTTACTGATATTGTGACCTCCTTTGAGCAGCACAGCACAATGATAATTATCTCCAATATATTTTGCAGCTGTAATCATCTCTTCCTTGCTTTCAATAACCAATCCAGTAAGAATTTCTGCTTCTGGAATATTAGGAGTTACAAGAGTTGCTAACGGAAATAATTCAGTAATAAGTGTTTGAAGTGCATCATTTTTCATCAACTCCGAGCCTGAAGTTGCTACCATTACCGGATCAACAACAATATTTTTGGCACGGTAGTATTTTAATCTATCTGCAATCACCTGAATTAGTTCTGCAGAAGCTACCATACCTATTTTTACAGCATCTGGATAAATATCCTCGAATATTGAATCAAGTTGTTGTTGTAAAAATTCTGGTGTCGACTCTTGAATTGCTCTTACGCCAGTTGTATTCTGTGCGGTAAGAGCGGTAATTGCACTCATCCCATAAACACCATTCATAATCATTGTTTTTAAATCAGCTTGTATGCCTGCACCTCCACTGCAGTCACTGCCGGCAATAGTTAAGGCTGTTTTTAACTTCATGTGTGCAAAATTCGCAATATGATAATCGGATAAGCTGCGGAGTTCCCTTTGTTGTTTTTCAGATTCATCAAATACTGAAACTACAATAAATCCGTCTGCTTTAGCTGTTTGAACAGCATGAAAAGCATCTTCAAAAATAACCGTAGTAGAACGGTCTGCCTCAAAATATTCCATTGCTTTGCGAAAAATAAACGGCTCATCTTTGCCAAATCCTGCTTCTGTGCAAGTAAAGATTGCTGCAAAATAATGCTCCATTCCACACCGTTTAAGAGCAGCTTCTATTTGATATCGTTCAGAGGCTGTGGCAATGCACATTGATATTCCTGCTTTTTTTAATTTTTCTAAAAAATCAATGACACCTGGTTTAGGCTGTATTTTATGAATATAAAAATCCTCCACCGTTTGATTAATCCCTTGCATAATTTCTTCAACGGAATAAGCTAAATCATATTCTTTTTGAAAATAACAAGCAGCTTGATATAAACTCAACGTTCTAATATCTTCACGCATAGATGCTGTTGGTTCTTTGCCCAGAGAACGAAGATAAACATCACCAACAGTATCCCAAATAAACATAGAATCAAACAGTGTTCCATCAAAATCGAAAATAGCACATTTTATCTTCATGCGTTCACCATTCTTTCCGATAACTTACGAAGCTCACAACATTCATTTTCGATATCTTCTGCAGCAAAAATTGCACTAACTAACGCAACACCATCAACCCCAGTATCAGTAAGCTCAGCTATGTTTGTTTTATTAATGCCGCCGATAGCCACTACCGGAATATCAACTGCTGCACAAATATCGCGGAGAATTTCTTTTGGCAGCACATCTACATCTGTTTTCGTTGAAGTAGTAAACATGGCTCCTACACCAAGACAATCTGCTCCATTCTTAACAGCTTCTAAAGCTTCTTCTACAGAATGAACAGAAACACCAATCATCATGTTCTTGCCCACTCGCTGGCGTACCTGTGCAGCCTCCATGTCTTCTTGCCCAACATGAATACCATCAGCATTACATTTGATTGCAATCTCCACATTATCATTGATAAAGAACGGAACTTCATATTTTTTACATAAGGCAGCTATTTCAATTGCTTCCGCAAGAAAACTTGCTTCATCCAAATTTTTTTCCCTCAGCTGCACACAAGTTACTCCGCCTTTTAAAGCAGCTTCCACCTGTTCACACAAACTTTGCTTTCCTACCCACGCCCTATCTGTAACAGCATAAAGCAACATTGTATTTTTATCGCACTTCATATTTTGCACCTTTTTCCAACATCTCTGGTGTCATATTATAAATCGCATCAATGATATAATTTCGATAAGTAGAGTTACCATCCATTTCGGTAAGTCTAGTATGAGCAACCTCACCCGCATAACCCATTGCAGAAACAGCTGTAGCAGCTGCTTCCAGCGGATAGTCTGGATTTGCTGTTACAAATGCGGCTGTCATAGCAGATAGTTGACATCCTGTCCCCGTAATAGCAGACATCATAGGATGTCCATTGCGGATACAATAAGCCTTGGTACTATCTGCAACGATATCTATTGCACCTGTAATAGCAATAACTGCACCTGTTTTTTCAGCAAATGCTTTGGCAAAAGCAATCATTTCATTTAGATTTTCTTCCGTTACTTTATCAGCCACATCTGCATCTACACCTTTTGTTGTTCCACTACCAGAAGCCAGTGTTTTAATTTCTGAAATATTACCACGAATAACTGTAAATTTCACTTCTTGCAAAAGTTGCATAGCTGTATCAGTTCTAAGTTGGGATGCTCCTGCTCCAACAGGGTCTAAAACAACAGGATGATTTAATTCATTGGCTTTTTTACCGGCAAGCAACATAGATTCAATAGTACGGCTGTTTAATGTACCAATATTAATATTTAGCCCATTACAAATTGAGGTAATTTCTGCAACTTCGTTTTTATCATCCGCCATAATCGGTGCTGCACCGCAAGCAATTACAATATTTGCACAATCATTAACGGTCACATAGTTTGTAATATTATGAATTAAAGGATTTTTACTTCTTACATTTTCAAAAATAGTCTTAAACATATTACATTCCCCTTTGAGTTAATTAGTCGGAAACGTCAAAAATCAGCGACGCTTCCAAAAATAAACGCAGTTATCCCTCTGAAAACTGCATGGAAGGTCGGTCGATGCTTACTGGCATCCTCTCACGCCGGAACACGGCTTCCCATCGCTGATTCTCTAGACTCAGGGCGCTCCCCCTCAGCCAGCCACATAAGTGGATTTCGTTTCCTCCTTTCTCAAAGATAAATAAAAACAGGAGACAACCTTTATAGATATCTCCTGTAAAAAAATCCTTAATTATGACTTCCTACGGCGGCATTATCCACATCAGGTTATAGGGTCGAAGTCCAATTAACTTCCTCTCAGCCTGTTATGACAAGCTCCCCTGTGTTTATTTTTTAAAATTATACATCTACTTTTGTAGAAACGCAAGAAAATTCTAAAAAGTTAGAGTTTTAGAACAACATATCCCTAGTAATCTCACTTAATGAGTATACACCGCACATAGCCATTGTATCTTCCATTTCAGCTTTAATTTTGTCAGTTAAAACTTTAACTCCTTCTTCACCGCCGCCGTAAACCGCTGTAACATAAGGACGAGCCATAATAACTGCATCAGCACCTACTGCTAGAGCCTTGCATACATCCATACCACTGCGGATACCGCCATCTACCAAAATAAGCATTTTACCTTTTACCGCATCAGCAATAGCAGGCAACACTTCGGCAGTAGCAGGAACGCTGTCTAATACACGACCACCATGATTAGAAACTACGATCCCAGCAGCACCAGCTTCCAGAGCCTTTAAAGCACCTTTGACAGTCATAACCCCTTTAATAATAAATGGCACGCCTGCATAATCAATAATTTCTTTTAATTCAGCTACAGTTTTTGGACCTGCTGGAGGATTTTGACCTTTCAAGAAAGGCAGACCGGCAGCGTCAATATCCATAGCAAA
>JAFXJE010000110.1 GCA_017532485.1 Peptococcaceae bacterium
CTAGAGGCCCTCAAGCTGCTAATGTTACAAAACTTTAATATTTGTCCGTTAATTCATATTGATTGATTAATATAAAGACTTGAACAGTAAGACAACAAACATTTCTCTGCAGAAATGTCAAAAATACCCTCCTCCCCGATAAGGGAAGGAGGGTATTTTCATCCCACTTATTCTTTATAATACTTTCGCTAGGAAGCTTTGTGTTCTTTCCAATTTAGGATTACCAAATAACTCTTGTGGTGTTCCTTGTTCCATAATGATACCTTCATCCATGAAGAATACACGGTCAGCTACTTCTCTGGCAAAACCCATTTCATGCGTAACAATAACCATGGTCATCCCTTCTTTAGCCAAATCACGAATTACATTTAGTACTTCCCCAACCATTTCTGGGTCCAGCGCAGAAGTTGGTTCATCAAACAACATAATTTTTGGCTGCATAGCCAAAGCACGTGCAATGGCTACCCTTTGTTGTTGACCACCCGATAAATTATCAGGTGAAACATTGGCTTTTTCCTGCAAGCCTACTTTTTCCAGCAACTGCATAGCAATCTTTTCAGCTTCAGCCTTATCCAAGCCTTTAACCTTAATTGGTGCTAAAGTAATGTTATCCAAAACAGACATATGTGGAAATAAATTAAAGCGTTGGAAAACCATCCCCAAATTTTCGCGCATTTTATTAATATCATTTTTAGGGTCGGTGATATCTACTCCGTCAATAATAACTTTTCCGGAAGTCGGTTCCTCTAATAAATTTAAACAACGCAAAAAGGTACTTTTGCCTGAGCCAGACGGTCCAATAACACAAACTACCTCTTTTTCTTTGATAGTTTCGGTCACACCTTTTAAAACTTCTAATTTGCCATAACTTTTATGAAGATCTTTAACCTTAATCATATTCTTACCTCCTAAGCAGCTTCGCCTAAATTCCACTTGCGTTCAATGTAGTTAATAAATCTGGAAATAACTAAGGTTAAAATCAAGTAAACACAAGCTACCCCAATATAAGTTGGAAATGGTACAAAGTGGACAGAAGTATAAATCTGACCCGTTTTCATAATTTCTGTTACCCCGATAACAGCTAACAGAGAAGTATCTTTCAACAGAGCAATAAATTCATTGCACAACGGTGGAATAACGCGTTTTACAGCTTGAGGTAAAATTACATAACGCATAGCTTGGCTATGTGGCATCCCCAAAGAACGTGCTGCCTCCATCTGACCTTTATCAATAGATTGAATACCAGAACGGAAAATTTCTGCTACATAAGCACCACTGTTTAAACTGCAGACTACAACTGCAGTTACCATCATAGAAAAGCTAAATGGAGAACCTGTTATTTCCTTGATTACTTGTGGCAAACCATAATGAAACAACAGAATTTGTACATATAATGGTGTCCCACGCAAAACTTCAATATAAACCCTGGAAATAACTTTCAAAATTTTCACACTGCTCAATTTAGCCAGCGCCATAATCATTCCGATAACCATACCGAAGAAAACTGCCAGCGAAGTTATTTCTATAGTAGTTAATGCGCCCGTCCATAATTTAGGCATCAAATTCCAAAAATGATAACCAAAATTATTCATCTTTACCCTCTCCTTTTATCAACAATGTATATTTCCTACAAGATATTGCATTATTATACTGTTTTTCGCATCTTTAAGCAATACAATTTTTTCCAAAACAATATCTATCTATTATTTTTATATATTCAGAAAAAAAGCCTGAGATAGTAATCTCAAGCTTTTTTCACACTTATAGTACAATACCCAAATAGTTTAAACCATTTTCCAAAAATACTTTTAAAGTATTTTTACCGGTTAAATAATATACAGCTACTTCTTGGTCAGGATGATGGTGATAACGTTTTTCTTTCAATTTCAGATAATTTTCTTCCGGTGTATCACCTAAGTTACGGTATTCATCATCTCTACCCAAAAGCATCAATACTTCTAAGGTTTCCACTGTTTCTCTATCTAAGCTCATTAAATAATCAATTAAGGCCTTTTCTTCCGGCAAGTACACGCCCCATTTTTTAGGGCCATGTTCTGCCTCATATTGTTGTCTAGCAGCAAAACGAGCCTCTGCCAGTTCCATTGTTTTAACAATCATTTCTGTTTTTCCTGTTAACATTATTCTTCCTCCCCTGTATTTGTCTCCCCTGTATTTGTTTCCTCAGTATTTATTTCCTCTGCATTATCTTCAGCATTATCTTCTGTGGTTTCTTCTGTTATTTCTTCAGCTGTTTCTCCCTGTACTTCTGCAGGCGTTTCTTCTGTCAATACTTCATTACTACCTTCTGTATTTTCGTCAGAAACAACATTCTCATTTTCAGTATTTGTTGCTTCGTTTATTACGCCATTTTCTCCAGCTTCATCTTCCAAAGTTTCGCTTGCTTCACCTTCTAGAACTTCACCTTCCGTCACAACTTCTTCCACAACCTCTTCTTCCACTTTTTCTACTGGCTGTGGAATAGTGGCTACATCTATAACATTTAATTGAGTAATCATGTTTGGATACGGGTTGAAGTGGTTATTCACAATTTCCAAAAGTTCTTTTTTCTTCGGTACATAATAGGAAAGACCATTTACTGTTCTCGCCTCACCCGGCAAAATATGCATAGTTAAATCCTCTGCCATATTCAATTCCAAAGCTTTCGTCCCAAACCAAATCAATTCGCCAGTAGTTAAATCTGTAGTCATATTCTCCAAGATAATGCTTGATAATTTTGGTAATTTCCCTACTGTAGCAGGTGTTGCCACTTGTTTAGCCAAGGCTTCGATAAATTGCTGCTGAGCTTTGACACGACCTAAATCGCCCTCTGCATAGCCTTTACGGTAACGCACAAAACCGATAGCTTCCTCACCATTTAAAATCTGTTCACCTTTTTCAATATGAATATATAAATCTTGATATGGGTCTTCATAATGCATATCACGTTGAACGTCAATTTTCACGCCGCCTAGAGCATCTATGATTTCTTCAAAGGCGTCCAAATTAACTACAATGTAATTATCTACTTCAAAACCCATCAAGTAACGAATTTCTGTTTTTAATTGGTCAATATTGCCTTTACCACCCACAGCATAGGCAGCATTTATTTTTTTTCACTTTGCGACTGACATTCGACATGGTATCGCGTGGAATACTCATTACATTTACTTTATGTTGGGTTGTATCTAAGGACAAGACTAAAATAGTATCTGTATTCAAGGCAACTTTATCTGTTCCTACAATTAAGACATTGTAAACTCCTGTCGCCCGTTCTACTTTTTCTTCAACTTCTGCTCCTGTTTCTATAGCCGGTGGCTGCACAATAAAATAAAAAGCTGCACCTCCAGCAACCAAAATCAGCAGTACAATAGCAATTAAGACTTTTAAAATCCGTTCTATTGTTTTACCGCTCATCATCATGCCTCCTGTTTCTTTCTCAATGACTGTATTGCAATAAAATATCCAATTCTGCTAAATAATAAGCTTCATTCAATTCCATACGCTGCCATAATTCAGGCTCTAAAGGCTCTACTAGAGAACGTGCCATCACTAAGACCTCTTCCCCTGTCAAGCTAAGACAAGGCTGTTTGGCCAATTTGGCATCAAAATCCACTGAAATATCCCCTAATTGCTCTAAGGTCACCGGTAAATCAGCTGCTAAAAGCATCAGCCAGCCAATCAATTTCACTTGTAATTCATTACGCAAATACATAGCAAAATATCTGCCGTCTTCTTCGCGCAAAAGTACTGCCCGAATAATTTTTTGAACATCAGCAGGAGTTAAAACCTGCCCTTGATAATGGTCAGTAATATACTGGACTACTACTGCCAATAAAGTATTAGCTTTCAAATCATCTTCCGCTGCGATTAATTTATGCATTCGTAAGATAGGCTCCATTAATTTAGTTTCACGATATAATTCTTCCTGCATTTCCATTAAGCTCTTACCTTCTTTTCATAATCTCTATTTCACGAATAAAGGTTTCTACATCATCAAATTCTTTATAAACAGAAGCAAAGCGTACATAAGCTACTTCGTCAATCTCTGCCAAAAGCTGCATCACTGTTTCACCAATTTGTGCCGATGGTACTTGCAGGTGAATATTCTTCAACTCTCTTTCAACTTGATTGACCAATTGGCGTTGCTGCTCCATCGAAATCGGTCTCTTTTCACAAGCTTTATTAATACCTTTTAATATTTTGCCACCGTCAAATAATTCTTTACGACCATCTTTTTTGATAACTACTAAAGGCATATCCTCTATTTTTTCATAAGTGGTAAAGCGTTTTCCACACTCCATACATTCCCGTCGCCGACGAATACTATTGCCTTCTGATAATCTTGTATCAACTACCTTGCTGTCACTTTGACAGATCGGACATTTCATGGATATAGACCCCTTTCCTTCACCTTTTCCAAAATACTGCTTAACCTTATTAATTATATCATACTTACCAAAAAAATGCACAAAAAAAAGAAAGAGATTAGGAAATTTCCCAATCTCTTTCTCTGAAAAATTACTCAGCAGCAGCTTCTGTAAAATATTTTGCATATAAGTTATCATAAGTACCGTTAGCGATAACATTTGCTAAACCAGCATTTAATTTAGCCAATAATTCAGGAGCTTCTTTGCTTACTGCAAAACCATATTCTTCAGCATTGAAGTTTTCGCCTACAACTTTAACTACACCTGGGTTTGCTTTGATGTAGTCATTAGTTACAGGAATGTCATTGATTACAGCATCACAAGCACCATTTTGCAAGTCTAACATGCAGATGTTAATATCAGCTAATAATTTAGCTTCTTTAGCAATACCGTCATCTACTAATTGTTGGCACATTAAAGCACCAGTAGTACCGATTTGAGCAGCTAAAACTTTACCTTTTAAGTCATCAATACCATTGATAGTAGTATTTTCTTCAGCAACAGCAATGTTTAAACCTGCTGTGTAGTAGCTGTCTGTAAAATCAACTTGTTCTAAACGTTCAGGTGTGATAGTCATACCAGAAGCGATGATATCAATAGAACCATTACCTAAAGCCATGATTAAAGCATCAAATTCTAAGCTTTCAACTTTAATCTCGATACCTTGGTCAGCAGCAATAGCTTCCATTAAATCGATGTCGAAACCAACAATGTTACCATTATCATCTTGAGACTCGAATGGAGCGAAAGTTGGGTTTGTACCTACAACATAAACTTTTGCTTGTTGTTCAGCTTGTTGTCCAGCTTCATTGCCTGCAGGTGCTTCTTGTTTATTACCGCAACCAGCAAAAGCTAACATGCTTAATACCAACAAACCAGCTGTTAATAATTTGCTTGTTTTTTTCATTTTCATTTCCTCCTAAAAATATAAAAATTATTTTACATTTCTATATCTTACTTCCTCTTGCCCAAAAATGCAACCATAATTTACAGAATTTTGCCAAATTTTCGGCAACTGATTTACTAGTTATCCACATAATACCCAACAAATTCTGTGGATAATGTTGATAAGTGTATCAAACTAGGCTCTTAGCCACCTATTTTATACACAATCAATCCACACCACTAGCTAAGGTCACACTACTGATATATTTTGCCCCAGCTTGATGCAAAACTTGACCACAAGTAAGCACCGTTGCACCTGTGGTAAAAATATCATCCACCAAAATAATTTTCTGTTGCTTTAAATTTTCATTATTTTTTACTGCAAAAGCTTGCTGCAAATTACTTTTCCGTTCCTTACGCGACAATTCGACCTGATGCTTCGTTGCTCGCGTTCGTACCAAATATTCCTGACAAGGTAAACCACTCAATTTACTTAATGCCTTCGCCAACAATAAGCTCTGATTATAACCTCTCTCCCTTAATCTTGTCCAATGCAACGGTATCGGTACCAAAACATCATAATCTGCTGGCAGAAAAGGCAGCATTTCTCGTGCCAAACATTCTGCCAACCAAGGTTGGTTGCCAAATTTAAATGCCTTGATAACTGCTCGATATTCCTCCTGATAGGGCCATGCACTATAGTTAGCGACAAAATATTGAGGCCAATGGCGACAATTGCTGCAAGCCTTTGCCCGATAACCAAATGTGGCACAATGTTGACATTGACCATATTGGCTTCGCCTGTAAATTAAACGCTGGTAGCACTCCTGACAAATTTGTAATTTTTCTTGCTTCCTGCCACATAGGGGACAAGAGCATGGCAACGGAAAAAACAAATTTTCCAGTTGTTCAACCAAATTCATATTCCTTACCCCTTTTTTCTTTTGTTATAACATATTGTCTTTGTCGAAATCTCGTAAAATTAGCACAAAGCACATAATTTTCTTGCACACTGCGAACACTTGTTTTATAATATAAGTAGAACAAATATTCGTTTTAAGGTGATAATATGCAATCTATTTTTGATAAATTAACTATTCTCGCAGATGCTGCTAAATATGATGTTTCCTGTTCCTCCAGTGGCTCAGAACGCCAAGGGAAAAAAGGCAGTCTCGGCTCAGCAGCCAAAGCAGGTATTTGTCACTCTTTTACTGCTGATGGCAGATGTATTTCTCTTTTAAAAATATTAATGAGCAATGCTTGCAGCTATGATTGTGCTTACTGCCTAAGCCGCCGTTCCAATGACCTTCCAAGAGCAACATTTACCCCCCAAGAAATTGTCGATTTGACGATTAATTTCTATCGGCGTAATTATATCGAAGGGCTTTTTCTCAGTTCAGCTATTTTAGGTACGCCTGATTACACAATGGAGTTATTAATCCAAGTAGTAGAAAAATTACGCTTAGAGGAACATTTCCATGGCTATATTCACCTCAAAGCCATTCCCGGTGCTGACCCTAAGCTCATTGAACGCGCTGGTATGCTTGCAGACCGTCTCAGTGTCAATATCGAATTACCTTCCGAGGTTTCTTTACAGCGTTTAGCTCCAGATAAGAAAAAAAGTGCTATTTTAGCCCCTATGGCCCAAATTCATCAAGGAGTAGTTCAAAATCGCAATGAACGCAAGCAATTTAAAAAATCGCCACTTTTTGTCCCTGCTGGTCAAACAACACAAATGATTATTGGTGCTTCCGGTGAAAGCGATTTACAAATTTTAAACCTTACCTCTGCCCTTTATCACCAATTTTCTTTAAAGCGTGTTTATTTTTCTGCTTATGTACCAGTTAATCAGGATAAGCGATTGCCTCTTTTAACCAGCCCTCCTACTTTTCGGGAAAACAGATTATACCAAGCCGATTGGCTGATGCGTTTTTATGGTTTTCGTGCTGAGGAATTATTAGATGAAGCTTATCCCAATTTTGACCCTAATTTTGACCCGAAAGTCATGTGGGCTGTTCGCCATTTAGAGCTTTTTCCTTTAGAAATTAATCGTGCCTGTCGCGAAGAACTTTTGCGTATCCCTGGTATTGGCGTACAGGGAGTGAAAAGAATTATGACGGCACGCCGCGTTGCCCCACTATCTTTTGATGATTTAAAACGCATGGGTATTTCATTAAAACGTTCGCAATATTTTATTACTTGTCAAGGAAAATCCATTTCACCTGTTGCTTTAGAGCCAACAGCTATTTTGCGTGCTTTACAGCCAAAGGCAAATTCTCCTTATGAGCAGCTTTCACTTTTCCCTGAACCAAAAATGTTGACCGGAATGGAGGTCTTAGCATGAAAATTTTAATTTATGACGGCACTTTTGATGGACTGTTGACTGCTTGCTTTGAAGGCTATCAAGATAAAACCGTTACCGAAATCACAACTTTTGACCGTTATCAGCCTGATTTGCTGCAGCAGCCACAAGAAATAATTACCGATAAAGCCAAAGCTGACCGTGTCTATCATTCAATTTTGACCAAGCTTTCTGCTTATACACTGGAAAATATTTATTATGCTTACCTTAGCGAGTTGCCCGGCTGCGATTTTTTATGTCTGCAATATCTTCGTCTTTGCTATCAGAAAGGCAACAAAATCAATGCAGCTCGCCAACATCCTATCATTGACGGTATTTACCGTCTGCGTTTTAAAGTTACACGCGAATTAGACAGGATGAAGGGTTTTTTACGTTTCCAAGAAGTAGCACCATTATTTTTTCTAGCCCAAATCGAGCCTGACCACAACCTTTTACCTATTCTTATTCCACATTTGCAAAAACGCTTTTCCGACCAAGCTATGCTGGTTTTTGACCAAAAGAGAAATCGTGCCTTATTGCTTAATGGACAGCAAAGCACGATTATTCCTTTCAGCCAAACTGAAGCTGATAATTTATTAAACAACTGTAAAGCTGATGAATATGCCCAGCTCTTTCGTCAATATTTCCAAACTATCAATATCCCCGAACGAGAAAATCTGCGCCAACAATTGAACTATATGCCCCATCGTTACCGAAAAAATATGCTGGAAACACAATAACTCCCCTACCCGATGTTTTTATCGAGTAAGGGAGTTACAGGGCGTAGACTTAGATAGCAGCCAATTCTTCATATAAGTAGTCATTGAGAATTTTGATATAAGTACCTTTCATTCCTAAAGAACGTGCATCAATAACACCTGCACTTTCTAATTTGCGCAAAGCATTAACAATTACCGAACGCGTTAATTTATATTCTTCAGCCAGTTTGCTGGCAACTAAGAAGCCTTCATTGCCTTCTATCTCATTAAAAATATATTTAACAGCCTCTAATTCCGAATAAGATAAGACTTCCAGTGCCAATTGCACTACATTTTTCTTGCGTGCTTCTGTTTCTGCTTTCAAATTCATAGCCCTAATCATTTGAACTGCAGCTAAAGTGGCACCATATTCAGCCAAGAAAAGTAAATCTTCATTCAAAGGTTCTTTGGCTTGACTAATAATCAGCATCCCCAAACGCTCATTTTGGTGAACAATAGGAATTAAATCACAGTAATTTTTGCCATATTTAACATTAACTTGTCCTTTACTATGGGCAAAAATCCAGTTCATATTTTCTTCACTAATTTGTTTTTCTTCCATTTCCTGCAAAGAAAATAAACCCTCAACGCTGCACTCACTATTGCCTAAAAGCAAGCCTTCTTTGCTGACAATATATGTATTGCAGCTTAATAATTCTTGCAGCCTCTGCGCTGTATATTCAATTTCAATAGCATCTAAGGTTGCTCTTTGCATCAGCTGGTGCAGAACTCTGCTTTTCTCCAGCACATTTTGTCTTTCCATGAAAAACGCCTCCTAAAATATTTTTCTGCACGATAGTAGTATTATTACCGTCGGTTTCCAAAATATTCATTAGAGGCGAAAATTTTATACATTTTTTTGTTGCAAAAAACTTGTCAATAATATTTCTAAATCAGCTAAAGTCGATAAATGATTAGTCTGTTCCCGCATCCGAGCCGCATGCGGCATTCCTTTACAATACCAGGCTACTTGTTTTCGCATTTCCTGCATGGCAATATATTCACCTTTTTCCTGACAAGCCAAGCGCGCGTGTTCTAAAATTACTTCCTGCCATTCTTCTCTGCTAGGAGCTTGCTCATAATTGCCTGTTTGCAAATAATCTAAAGTCTGACGATAAAGCCAAGGACGACCTAAAGCTCCACGCCCAATCATCACACCGTCACAACCTGTTTCATCTAACATTCGTTTGGCATCTTCAGGTTCAAAAATATCACCATTGCCTATCACAGGGATACTTACTGCAGCTTTGACCTGTGCTATAATCTCCCAATCGGCTGTTCCACTATAATATTGATTACGGGTACGACCATGCACTGCTATCGCAGCAGCCCCACTTTGTTCCAACATTTGAGCAAATTCTACAGCATTTACTTGCTGTTCATCCCAACCTTTACGAATTTTTACCGTAATTGGAACTGACACAGCTTTGGTCATAGCTTGAACGATTTCTGCTGCCAGTTGAGGATTTTTCATCAAAGCAGAACCTTCTTGATTATTCACGACTTTTGGCACAGGACAACCCATATTAATATCTATCATTTGTGCGCCATGCTCAACCATAATTTTTGCCCCTTCAGCCATGACTTCAGGTTCTGAGCCGAAAATCTGCACATTAACTGGTTGTTTTTCGTCCTGCATATTCATCAAGGCAAAAGTTTTAGGATTACGGTAAGTCAGAGCTTTGGCACTAATCATTTCCGTATAGACCAAACCACAACCATACTTTCTAGCTATCAATCTGGAGGGACGGTCACTGACACCTGCCATTGGAGCTAAAACTACAGGATTGTCCTGCAATATTTCTCGAATATTTATCATTAGTTACTCCTCAACAAATTTAAAAGTCTTGGTTAATAAATTATCCCCACAAAAAGTCTGTGGAAAAATCAAACGCGTTTGCTCTAAAAATTCTTCTGGATCCAGCATAGCCGGACTATAATGGGTCAACCACATTTCTTTGGCCTGCGCTTCTTGAGCAATCTGCGCTGCTTCAGAAAAAACCATATGTCCCTTTTCCGCAGCACCAGCTTTTTTCTCCTCATCACCATATAAGCCTTCTGCTACATACAAGTCACTATCTTTGACTAACTCTACAAGACGGCTGCTCGGACGACAATCTGTACTGTATGTTATCTTTAAACCTTGGCGTGCTTTGCCCAAAACATCTTCTGGTACAAAAACTTTATCTTCCCATTCAACAGTCTGCCCTTGCTGCAGCCTGCTCCAAAATTGCTGTGGAATTTGCTTTGCTTTAGCACGCGCCACATCAAATTTGCCTTGTCGCGGCAAATATAAGCTATACGCCAAACAAGGTACACGATGTTCCACAGCAATAGCCGTTACTTCCAATTCACCAGCCTTAAAGGTTTCTTCCGGTAATATTTCATGACAAACCAATTCAAAAGGCAGCTGTTGGCATACTACCATCAAACCTTCGATAATTTTTGTTAAGCCCACACCACCATAAATATGCACGGGCTCTGTTCGCCCTTGATTGCCCATTGTCATCAACATTCCAGGTAAACCGATTACATGGTCACCGTGAAAATGCGTAATTAAAATATTATCTATATGCTTTGTACTCCAGCCACATAAATGTAAAGCTACTTGTGTACTTTCGCCACAATCAATCAAGGTCTGCTTACCTTGATGTCTGATTAAAAGTGAAGTTAAAAATCTTTTTGGCAGCGGTAACATTCCACCACAACCCAACAGACATATATCCAGCATATTCCGCCTCCCTTCCAGCTATTTTCCTGTATCTTTATTTTTTTCGTATAAAATACGCAAACCATCTAAAGTCAAATAAGGGTCTACTACCTGAATAGTTTGGGAAGCTTCTTTTATTGTATTTGCCAAACCACCTGTAGCTACAACTGTAATTTTTTCCAGAGGATAACCTAGCTCCTCAGCTATTCGCTGTACCATACCATCTACCATTCCACTATAGCCGTACAGTAAGCCCGATTGAATAGCATTAACCGTATTGCGCCCAATAACCGTCTTCGGCAAGGTTAATTCCACTTTGGGCAACTGTGCTGTCCGTTCAATTAAAGCATTAGCAGAAGTATTGACCCCAGGAGCAATCGCCCCACCTAAATATTCCTTTTGCTCATTAATTACACAAAAAGTAGTTGCTGTCCCAAAATCCACAATAATCAACGGCGCGCCATAGCGTGCAACTGCTGCTACGGCATTGACAATACGGTCTGCCCCTACTTCTTTAGGATTTTCATAACGCAAAGCCAACCCTGTTTTAATCCCACTGCTAACTACTATTGGCTGTAAATTAAAATAGCGCTCTGCCATGCTTTTAATAGTGCCTGTCAAATTAGGCACTACAGAAGAAATAATCATTGCTTCAACATCTTGCCGTTTATGATTGCTGCATTGAAATAACTGCTCCAACAACAAACCATACTCATCAACAGTTTTCAATCTATCGCTGGAAATGCGCCAATTAGCGACTAATTCCTGCCCGTCAAATAAACCAATCACAATATTTGTATTTCCGATATCAAAAGCCAATAACATGATTATATCCCTCTATTCTGCAAAGCTTTAGTCAACACTAGAACTAAACCTACTGCTAAAATCAACTCAAAAGGTGTTTGGGTAACGACAACTGCCAAAGATGCCTGCCAAGGCAAATAACCGATTAAACTAGCTAAACCCAAATAACCAACAGTATTCGTCAAAGTACCGACAATAGCTGCTGCCGCTGCTCCGACTTTTTTATGTTTCCCAAATAAACGGTAAGTATAATACGCTGTAACCCCAATCAAAACGCGTGGTACAATTCTGACGATAGGGTCAGCAGGAACTGCACCCGTTGGTGTTAAAAAACTGTAAATTCCGAAAATCAAACCTGTAAAAGCCCCAACAGTAGGGCCTTCCAAAATAGCAGCCAAAATGACCGGTACATGCATAATTGTGGCTCTTCCTGCCAAAGTAGGCATCGGAATGAACCCAAGTCCTGTCGCACCCAAAATAATTGCTATTGCTCCCAACATCCCGGAAACAGCAATTTTTCTTGTCGAAATTCTCTGTTTTCCCATATTTTTCCTTCTCTCTGCATAAAAAAGCCACAGCAATAAAGCCGCACGTTAAAACAGCTTCCTGCTATGGCTCTATTTTTCATTTTCATCTCGGGCAACATGGCTCCAAGTGGCTTTTTTAATTGTTAACAATCTGTACTCTCCGCAGTTGCTTCAACTGTCGGTGGTTGATGATCAATATATTTTACTACATATTCCTCTAAGGTGGTAATGCCTAATTCTCGCATGGCAGTAGCTATTTCTACACCCACATAACGAATATGCCAAGGTTCATCTTGATAACCAGTATAATTTTCATTATCAGCCTGATAACGAATGATAAAACCATATTTATAGCAATTTTCTTTAACCCAAGCACCTTCTGGAGTATCTTTAAAATCACGCAGTACACCAAAAGAACCCAACAAATCAATCGCCATACCTGTCTGATGTTCGCTATGTCCCGGTCTAGCACTATAAGTATCTACTAAAGCCACATCACCATCACGTTTTAAATAATTGTTATACAAAGTATTTTGATATTCATAAGTACGGTAAGCAGAAGTAGCATAAAGTTTGCAACCTGCTTCTTTGGCTGCAGCATCCATAGCTGCATAAGCCTCTGCTGTTTCTCTAGTTGCCTTCTTGCCAGAAGGTAAGGCAACTAAATCTTCTGGTACATAATCTGCACTCAAAGCATAATACTTATTAACGATTAAGCATGGGGCAGTTGTATCCGCAGGCTGAATATTTTCATAAAACGGAGCATCCAAACCAGCATTAACTTGCCAAACTATATCCTCATCAGCTAATTCAGGATGTAATTCCTGATAAGCTGTATAGCGATCTGCTTTATCTTCTTCATAATAATAAATAGCTGCTAAGCCTGTTTTCACTTCCTCAACTACCTGAGGTGGAGCAACTACTTCCTGGGCAGCTTCCTGCTGAGCCAAATAATTATGCACCAAAAAAGGGCTAACGAGCAGACATCCGACAATTACACAACCAAATGTCAAATATTTCGTTTTCATTTTGTACCTCTTTCTTTATCCTTCAATTTTTTCCACAATCTTTTGGATTAATTGTCTAAAAATTGCTCCTGAACGTTCACCAGTAGTCAAAACTTCTTCTTCGGTCAAAGGCTGGTCCAAAACACCAGCTGCCATATTAGTGATGCAAGAAATAGCCATTGTTTTCAGTCCACTATGATTAGCTACGATTACTTCCGGCACAGTAGACATCCCTACAGCACTAGCCCCCCACAAGCGAAACATTCTGATTTCTGCAGGTGTTTCATAGCTTGGACCTGTAGTTGCCACATAAACACCTTGTCGTAAAGGACAGCCGATTTCTGCTGCTGCTTCTAAAGCAATCTTTCTTAATTCCGGATGATAAGCATAGCTCATATCACAAAATCTAACACCAAAATCATCTTCATTTGGGCCCATCAAAGGATTTTCTCCTAAAAAATTGATATGGTCGGTGATTAACATTAAATCACCTGGCTGAAAATCAATATTTATACCACCTGCTGCATTGGAAAGAATTAAATTCTTGATACCTAATTTTGCCATAACCCGAATAGGATAAGTAATTTCTTTTTGAGTATAACCTTCATAAAAATGCAGTCTGCCTTGCATACATAATACTGGCTTGCCACCTAAAAGACCAAAAATCAATCTGCCTTGATGTCCAGGAGCTGTGCTGCTTTTCCAATGTGGCAGTTCTTCATAAGCAATTTGCTCTGCTTCTTCCAAGCTGTCACCCAAAGCCCCTAAACCAGAACCTAAAACGATAGCAATTTCTGGACGATATTTAGTTTTTGCCTGAATATATTCTACAGTTTCCTGTACCATTTCTATTAATTTCATCGCAAGCTCCTTTTTATCCTACTCTCTCCATCGCTGCTTTGATTTTTCGTGCCAAGCCACTGATTTTTTCTTCAGGAATGGCACAAATAGCTACTCGCAGACCTGCACTCGCACCTTCGCCCAATGGAATTAAAAAGATATCTTCCTTACGCAATTCAGCTGCTACTTCAGGTGCTTTTACTGTTGGCACAGTAATAAAGAAACCTGACTCAAAAGGACAAGTTGGCAGCTGTACCTCTTTGGCTTCAGCCATAAATAACTCTGCACGGCGTAATAAACTTAACCGCAGCTCTTCTTGCTCTGCCAAAAAAGCTGCTTTCTTTTCTGGATTTTTATAAAAATCAATCAGCACTAATTGACCAGCATGATTGCAGTTAGACCAAGTAGCACGTGCAGAAAACTGATTAGCTTTTACAAAAGCTTCGGCTTCTTCTTCATCAGAAGTAACACAAAGCATACAACCAGAACGATAGCCATACATAGTATGACTTTTTGACATACTAAACGCTACGATTACTAAGAAATTCTTTGGCAAATTACTGAATAATTTGAAAAATTCTCTGCTGCCTGGTCCTGCATAATCAATATAAGCAGTATCAACCAACAAGATAACATTATTAGTTCCGTTATTGGCGATAGCTGTTAATCTTTCAACAATAATTTTCCATTCATCTAAAGTTACACTAAAACCAGTAGGATTATTCGCTGGTGTGTTTAACATCAGGACAACATTTTCCTGCTCTTGAGCACATCCAGCAAGTTTTTCAAAACAACCCTCGATATTAAATCCACCTTCTGCATTAAAGGTACGGAAAGTGACCAGCTGTCTATTCAATTCATAACAAATATTTTTGTACGCTGCCCAATGGTAATCTGAGGTCACGCAAGCTTGCCCATCTTCCAAGTAATTCTTAATAGTATTACGAATACTACCTGTACCACCTGGGGTCGCTACACCACGGATAAAGCCTTCTGGACGGCAATCACGAAATACAGCATCAGCAGCAGCCTCTGCATATTCAGGCAAGCCTGCAATTGGTGCATAATTGGCTGATTCATGGAAAGGAAGACTGCGCAAGCTTTCCTCTACCGTTTTCATCGTAATCAAATTACCGGAGGCATCTAAAAATGCACCGATAGTCGCATTAGTAATATTCTCTTTGCCAACTTCTTTGGCTCTGGCTTTAGCTAAACCACTAATATGAAAAATTTTGTCGGGACCGCCTTTTCCTTGAGCATGTTTTGCTAGAACTGTCATGATTATTCCCACTCTCTATTTATATTTTACAGCTTACTTAAGCTTATATTTTTACTCTAACTTTTATTATAACGATTTTTTTCGCATTACGCAATATTTCCGAGCCCCATATCTCATGTATACAATTTGACAAAAACTCTACTTCCACCTATAATGACAAGTATTAAATGATTTTAAGGAGCGTACCATAATGACTCAGGAAAAGAAACGCATTTTAACCGGTGACCGCCCAACAGGCCGTTTGCACATCGGACATTATGTAGGCAGTTTACAAAACCGTGTTCGCCTGCAGGATGAATATGAAACTTTTATTCTCATTGCCGACATTCAAGCTTTAACTACTCATTTTGAACGTCCGGAATTAATTCGTGACAGCATCTATGAGGTAGCTATGGATAATTTATCTGTTGGTCTTGACCCAAATAAAGTAACTTTAGTTTTACAATCCCATGTTCCAGCTATTGCCGAGTTGACTATTTTCTACTCCATGCTGGTAACTGTTAACGCTTTACGTCACAACCCTACTGTTAAAACAGAAGCTGCTCAATATGGTTATGACGATATGACCTACGGCTTTTTAGGTTATCCAGTTAGCCAATCTGCTGATATTACAGCTTTCAATGCCGACTTAGTTCCTGTTGGTGAAGACCAGCTGCCACATATGGAATTAACTCGTAAATTAGTTCGTCGCTTCAACGATATGTATGCACCTGTTTTAAAAGAACCACAGCATATGTTAAGTAACTGTTCCCGTTTGATGGGCTTGGACGGCAATGCTAAAATGGGAAAAAGCTTAGGCAACGCAATTTATCTTTCCGACACTGCTGAAGAAGTTGCGAAAAAAGTAAAAGGTGCTGTAACCGACCCTAATCGCATTAAAGCTACTGACCCAGGCAATCCTGATATCTGCGTAGTTAATAAATATCATCATATCTTTACCGAAAAAGAATATGATAATATTTGTGATATGTGTAAAAAAGGTGCTATTGGCTGTGTAGCCTGCAAAAAATTATTAACAGAAAGTTTAAACAACTTGTTAGACCCATTCCGTGAAAGAAGAGCCTATTACGAAAGTCATCGTGATGAAGTAAGAGATATTATCAATACTGGTACTGAACGCGCTTGTGTTATCGGTAACGAAACAGTGCGCAAAGTAAAAGATGCAATGCATCTGATTGTATAAAAAAATGAAGCTGGGACAATAGTTTTGTCCCAGCTTCACTTTTTATTTGCTGCCAAAATAAATTGACAAAATTCTTCTTTTGCTAACGGTTCTGAAAAATAGTAGCCTTGGATATAATCAATCGCCAAGCGTTCCATTTCCGTTATTTGTTTTTCTTCCTCGATACCTTCTAAAACAATCTTCATACCCATCCCGTCAATCATATTGACAACGGAAGTAATAACATGACGGAAGCGTTCATTAGAAAAATACGCCAATGTCATTTCGCGGTCAAACTTGACTATATCCACTGGCATTTCAGCGATATAATTGAGATTGGAACGACCTGTCCCAAAATCATCCAAAGAAAAACTTACCCCAAATTCCCGTAATTGCCGCATATTTTCTAACAAAACCTTTTTAGCCTGCAATGAAGCCGACTCTGTAATTTCCAAATTAATATCTTTTGGCGAAACACCATATTTTTTCATAATATTAATAAATTTTTCTGCCAAACCCTCATCAGCGCATTGAATAACCGACAAGTTAACTTCAATATAAGCCAAGTCCAGCTGACGATAGGCTTCAGAATTAATAAACTGGCAAACTTGTTCAAAAATTTGTTCTCCAAGCTGAACTATCATTCCATTTTTTTCTGCAACTTCAATAAAAACACCCGGCCCCACCAATTCACCATGCGACAGACGAATTCTCGCCAACGCTTCAGCAGAATGAAACCTTTGTTCCTCCAACGAAAAAATTGGCTGATAGAAGACCTCAACGCGATTTTCTTTAATCGCATTTTCAACCATATTTTCAACTTCAATTTTCTCAGCAATCTCATTAATCATGTCCGAATCAAGAACTAGAACATCTTTTTCGATAGAACTTTTTTGCAGTATTCGACAATGAGCCAAATATTGCAGTAATTGAGCTTCATTTTCCAATAAATCAGCATCTTTAGTTATGATGTAACGCAAACGAATATCTCCACCATGCTCTCGGCGCATCAATTCAAAGCGTTGATTCATTTCCGTCAGAACTTCCTCCAAAATTTCTTCCTGTTCAAAAATGACCATAACTTCATTTCCCAGATTATAAAAAACATAACCATATTGCATATTTTGCAAATAATCCAATAGCCGTTTTCTATCTCTTAGCTTAACTTCTTGTATTTTTTCGTCATTACTGTTCAAATATTCAAAACTTATCGCCACTAAGGAAAACTTAATCCCTTTACCGTATAACTCCTGCAAATACAATCTTAAACCATTTTGATTGAAAAGCCCCGTATCTCGGTCAATATTTGACTCTGGATTTTCCAACATCAAATAAGCGACCATACACCCAAGTGCAGAAGCAAAACCGACAATTAAGATTTGATTATTAAAGAATTGAATAGTTGCCGCTATAACCCACAGAGCCAACCAAACAGCCATAGCATTACGACGCCGCAAATTAATTTTTGTACGGAAAATCCACAAATGAGCAATATTAATTACCATAAAGGTAAGTGCCATCGCATAAGTCATAATCGCACCAGCACCATAGGTATATAAATCTCCCGTAAGAATATTGTAATGATACTTTAGTGGCAGAAAAATAATAGCCACAGCACCTAGCACCAACAACGCTGTGTAAACACGCAATAATTTTTTTTGGACAACATTTTTCTTATAACCATAAATATCAGTTGTAGCATACAGCAACGCTATATAAGTCATAGCCGCCAAGCTTACCAAATAACCTTTGCAGAAGAAATACAGCAGACTTGCTGGTATCTTGCTGGCATAAACAATGCAAACTATGGAACTGATATCCATAAGCAAAACAAAAATATTGAAAATCATCATTCGGCTGAAGGCATTTTCTGAGTCAAGCTTTAAGCGTTTATGCCGATAATAAAAATACAACAAGATTAACAACAACACCAACCCGCAAAGCTGTACTGTTATATTCATACCCTCACCCCTTCCATGTGCTGTAAATATTTATTTTGTCTTAACTATTCAGGAAAACTCGTCCACGATAAATTTTACCTGGAACAGCTTCCACACCTTTAGCTGCCAACAACTCACTAACTGTAACTAACTGATAACCTTTCTCCACCAATTTAGGAATAAACTCCTGAGCAGCTAAAGCCGTAGTTTCATGGATATCATGCAAAAGAACAATATCACCGTCATGAGCATTAAGCATCATATATTCTACCAAATAATCTTTATCACGATTTTGCCAATCCTTAGGGTCAACCGACCAGAGAATTAAAGGCTTTTCTGCCAAAGCAAAAAGCTCATCATTAACTGCTCCGTAAGGAGGACGCAGCAATGTTGTCCTTATTTGCACAGCTTTTTCCAAAGCATCATCAGTATTTTTAATTTGTGCTTTCATATTTTCAGTATCCAATTTAGTCAAATCCGGATGCGAATAAGAATGATTACCAATTTCACAACCTACTGCCAAAATTTGCTGCAAAGCAGCATTGTGACTGGCAACTCTATTACCGACAACAAAAAAAGTAGCTCTGCCACCAACATTATCCAAAGCAGCTAAAATAGGCCAAGTATATTGTGATGGCCCATCATCAAAGGTTAAGGCAATCATCGGCTTATTTACATCTACATTTTCCAAAATATTCGGTACTATTGCTTCCTCATTTTTAATATCTTCTGTACCAGCTGCTTCTCCAGTTATTTCTGTTATTTCCGTTCCTTCTGTTTTTTCAGGCTTCATACTTGGCGCATTTTCTTCAGTTATTTCTGTCTGTTCCACGCTTACTGGCATATCCGTAGGTCCTTCTAAGTTTATTTTAGGTTCCTCTCTTTGCTCAAACTCTTCATATCTTTCTGTATTACTGGAAATAGCAACCTCACCTAAGTCGATAAATTTCGGTAAAGGCAGCACACCATATACGCCTAAAATTAAAATTCCTACACAAACTATAAAAATTAAAGTAATAATATTTATTATTCTCTGTCTTTTCAATCTCTGATTGCGATTTGCTCGCCCATGATATTTATGTACTCTACTTCCCATGGAACTCCCTCTTTTGCTCTACTTATTCCGTCATTTTTCTACCTACTACCTCCTAGTATAATATAAATTTTTCTCCATTACAATAAAAAAGACCGAGACAAAAGTCTCGGTCTCGGCATAACTCTAATTATTCATATAACCATTTGTTTGGTAAGAAGTCGAAATCTAATACTTCTTCAGGTGTGAAATAAATGCTGATTTCATTAGCAGCAGATTCTACACTGTCAGAACCATGAACAACGTTGCGACCTACTTCTTGAGCGAAGTCACCACGAATTGTACCACAAGCAGCATCTAATGGGTTGGTGGAACCATTGATTTTACGAACTTCAGCTACTGCATTTTTACCTTCTAATACTAAAGCTACTACAGGACCACTTGTAATATAGTCTTTTAAGCCTGGGAAGAAAGGTTTATTTACATGTTCTGCATAATGTTTCATAGCCAATTCTTCAGTTACCATCATTACTTTCATGCCAGCAATACGTAAGCCTTTTTGTTCATAACGGCGAATAATTTCACCTACTAAGCCTCTTTGCACTGCGTCAGGTTTAATCATTGCAAAAGTTTTTTCCATTTTTATTTCTCCTCTTCTTCTTGTTTATTTGGCTCATTTATATCTTCGGCTGCCTGTCTCGCCTCCAAAACAGCCTGCGCCTCTGCTGATAACTCAAGAGTATCAACAGGTGTTTCTACAGTTATTACCTCAACTTCTGCCGGAGTATCACCTTTCTTTTGTTCCTCCAACAAAGCTTCTTTTTGCTTATCCAATTCTTCTAAAGTTCTGCCTTCCATTAAAGCCTTAAACTCATCAGCTTGGATAGTTTCTCTTTCTTTCAAGGTTTCAGCAATCAGAACCAGCTTATCCATATTTTCCGTCAACAAACGAACTGCTTCCGCATGACATTCATCCATAATGCGTTTAACTTCTTTGTCAATGGAATAAGCAATGGCTTCACTATAATTTCTATCTCTGCCCAAATCCCTGCCTAAGAATGGGTCGCCGCCTTTACTGCCAAAAGCAATAGTCCCCAATTCATCAGACATACCCCAGTCAGTAATCATCCGACGTACAGTATTGGTAGCACGTTCGATATCATTAGATGCACCTGTACTAATTTCATGCAGCACAATTTCTTCTGCTACACGACCACCCAACATCATGGTAATTTCATGCATCAGATGGGTTCTAGTCATATAATTTCTATCTTCCGTCGGCAGCAGTAATGTATAACCACCAGCTCTGCCACGTGGAATAATAGATACTTTATGCACTGGGTCACATTCAGGCAACAGATAACCTAATAAAGCATGACCACCTTCATGGTAGGATACCAAATTCTTTTCATAATCACTGATTTTTGCTCTGGATTTCTTTTCAGGACCAGCAATTACTCTTTCAATAGATTGTTCCAACTGCAATTGACCGATTTTTTTCAAGTTCAAGCGAGCAGACAATAAAGCAGCCTCATTAACTAAGTTGGCTAAGTCTGCACCAGTAAAGCCTGCTGTTTGTTTAGCAATTACAGCTAAATCTACATCACTAGCCAAAGGCTTGTTGCGTACATGAACTTTCAAAATTTCTTCCCTGCCCTTAACATCAGGACGGTCAACTGTTACTTGACGGTCAAAACGACCAGGACGCAATAAAGCAGGGTCTAAAATATCAGGTCTATTAGTTGCTGCAATGATAATAATACCTTCATTGCTATTGAAACCATCCATTTCTACTAACAATTGGTTTAAGGTTTGTTCTCTCTCGTCGTGGCCACCACCAACACCAGCACCACGCTGACGACCAACTGCATCAATTTCATCAATAAAGATAATGCAAGGTGCATTTTTCTTCGCTTGTTCAAATAAATCACGAACACGAGAAGCACCTACACCCACAA
>JAFXJE010000111.1 GCA_017532485.1 Peptococcaceae bacterium
GCCGCTGTTGGACCATGCCACAGCTCCAAAATATATTCATTTTTGCCCAGTTGTACTAACGGTGCAATTTTTTTATCATCAAAATTTTCTCCATAAGCAGCCTCAACGCAATCAGCTATTTCTTCTGCTGTATAATCAGGCAAGAATAAAGATAAAATCCATTTAGCCGCCTCTTGATAAGTTGGCAACTGACAAAATTCAGCTAAAGCTTCTCTATCTAATTGTGGAAAAGTTTCAGGTACATATAAACCACCCTCAGGCACCATTCCTTGCGCTATCGCTACGGAAGCAGCTACTGGAGCTGTATTGTCTCTTGTACTAATATACTGCATATATTTTCTCCTTCTAAGCTCTCGCTTTAATTATCTTCTTTCAATCGTTTTAAAACTAATTGATAGCCATCTGCACCATAATTCAAACAGCGTTTCACTCTACTAATGGTAGCAGTGCTAGCACCTGTCAAATTAGCAATATCTGTATAAGTCATTTCTTCATCAAGCATTTTAGCTACTGCAAAACGCTGCGCTAAGGCATTAATCTCCGAAATAGTCGAAATATCTTCAAAAAAGCGATAATAATCTTCTCTAGTTTCCAGCTTTTGCATCGCTTCAAATAAGTCATCTAATTGCTCATTTTCCAGCTTACTTTTATACATGGCAATTCCTCCTTAGAACACCGTAACACTTTACCATATTAATATGTTACTCTTTTTCCAAGGTTTTGTCAAATGCACAATACACCAAATATAGCCCCAACTAAAATTATGAATACAGGATGTAGGGCAAAACGGCGAATACCTATATAGGCTGCCAACGCCAAAAAAACACCCGACCAGGAAATAGTATAGTAAGAATACGAAGGCACAATCCAAATTGTTTGCATTAAAGATACCGCTGCAGCAAAAATCAAACCTGTTACCACTGGTTTAATACCTACCATAATTCGCTTAAAAAAAGCTTTTCCTTTATCTGTATTCCAAATTTCCCCAATAGTCAATGCTAAAAAGAATGCTGGTAGAATCAGACTTAAAGTACAGACAAAAGCTCCTGTTAAGCCTGACAATTTAAATCCTACATAAGTAGCAGCATTAACCGCCAAAGGTCCTGGGGTACTTTCCGAAACAGCAATAATATTAATAAATTCTTCAGGCAGCATCCACCCTCTATTGACCACCTCTTGCTGAATGAGCGGAATGATTACATAACCACCACCAAAACAAAATAAACCGATAGAGACAAATACTAAGAAAAATTCAAGATAAATACTCATTTTTTTGCCTCCCTTTCTTCTGGTCGTGATAAAACCCAACCCACGATTGCTCCTGCCACAATTAAAATAATTGGATGTAAATTAAAACAAATCGCCAACAATGCAGCCGTAACCAGCAAAATAATCTGTGCTTTGCTTTTTGTACAAGATTTAGACATTTTTACTGCAGCAGCAACAATCATCCCAATTACTACTGAACGTACAGCCTGAAAAGCACCTTGCACATAAGCATTATCTTGATACATTATGATTAGTTTAGCTAAAAGGACTATTATACAAAATGACGGTAATACTACCGCAAAAGCACAAATTGCTGCCCCTTTTTTGCCATGCAGCTTGTAGCCTACCAAAGTCGCTGTGTTTACTGCCAAAACCCCGGGCAAAGATTGAGCTAAAGCAATAATATCATCCAAAGTTTCTTCCTCAATTAATTTATGCTTTTGCCCCAACTCATGTTGGATAATTGGTAACATAACGTAACCACCACCAAAAGTAAAAGCACCTATTTTCAAAAATATAAAAGCTAATTGCCACAAAGCTCTCATCTATATCTGCTCCTTCGAATAACATCCCTTTGTCCTAAACTAAAGTATTTGCAAACAAAGAGACTAGCAAAAAGGCGAAGGTCTGGACTTTCATTCCAACCTCCGCCTTTTATGTACTGCCCCACACTGCCGTAATGCTCAGCGTTTAGAACCTGCGCGAGCAGGTGGGTGCCCTGTCGGCTGCTGCACTGTTCTTTCTAGGCATAGAAAGCATCAAATTCACAACCGAGACCAGGCTCCCATATCAAAAGTGTTGGTTAAAAACTTAC
>JAFXJE010000112.1 GCA_017532485.1 Peptococcaceae bacterium
ATGAGCAGCATTGCGTTTATCAAACGCATGGCTATGACCTGGGTCATAAGCGGAGCTAACATCAGCAGACAACATTTGGCTGTTTGCCAAGCAGCGACGCAATTTCAATTCAGAATATTCTCCCTGTAATTCCATGATTTCAGCTAAAGTATTTTCAAAAAATCTTGATTCTGCACCAGTAGCACCTACGCTGCCGATTTCTTCTTTATCAGTCAATAAGCAGCAAATGGTTTTCTTGGTAACCTTTTCAGCGTTCAATAATGCAGCCAAAGAAGCATAAGAGCAAACGCGGTCATCATGACCATAAGCCATAATCATACTTCTATCTAAGCCATAATCTCTGGCTTTACCAGCAGGAACGATTTCAAGCTCAGCAGAAATAAAATCGTCTTCTTCCATACCATATTGTTCTTTTAACAAATCTAAAATACGCGCTTTAACAGCATCCTTTTCTGTTTCAGGTAAAGGACGATTACCTACTAAAAGGTCTAAGGCTTCACCTTCAATCATCTTATTACCTTTTTTCTCTAATTGTTCTTGAGACAAATGGACTAATAAATCAGTTACGCCGATTACAGGGTCATCTTCTTTTTCACCAATATTTAATTCCAAGCGAGTGCCGTCTTTTTTAACTACTACGCCATGAATTGCTAATGGTAAAGTTACCCATTGGTATTTTTTGATACCACCGTAATAATGAGTATCTAAATAAGCCATACCGTCTGTTTCATATAAAGGTTTTTGTTTCAAATCCAAACGTGGGGAGTCGATGTGTGCCCCTACAATTCTCATGCCTTTTTCTAATGGTTCTGTCCCTAATTGAAATAAAGCAATCGTTTTATCCATGGCAGTAGCATAGATTTTAGCCTGTAAAGGTTTTTTACCTGCAATAACATCTGCCAAGTCAACATAGCCAGCTGCTTCAGCCAATTTCACTGCATAACGAGTACATTCGCGTTCTGTTTTACCATTGTCTAAAAATTCTTTATATTGTTCTGCAAATTTTCCTACTTTTGTTAACTGTTCTTCTGTGTATTTTTCCCAAGCGCTTTTCATCTGAACTCCTCCTTATGTTTTAAATCGCTCTGCTGTCAGTTTATCTTTTTCTCCTAGTTTTGTCAACGCACCCTAGGTGTTCAATTCAGTCGCATTTTTCTTCTTTTTCGGTTTTTTCTGATAGCGTTCTTCCTCACTGAAAATGCAGCCACAATATTTTTGCATATATAATTCCAAAGCTCTAGCTTCATCCTGCCCTTGACGAAAGCCCGGCCGAAAATCACGATAAAGAAACGGTACACCATACTTTTGTGCCATAAATTCCCCTACTTCCTGCAGTAAAGCATGATTTTGATACGGGCTGACTAATAAAGTAGTTGTAAAACTGTCGAAACCATGTTCAGCAGCATATTGAGCTGTCCGTTCTAAACGTGTTTCATAGCAATAACCACAACGATGTGCCAAATCATCAATTACTGCTTTAGTAAAGGTGCGTAACCCATAAACATCTTCTTCTACTAACGGTAAAGCAATAGTTTGAGCATATTCGCGTAAAGTATTGCGTCTGCTTTTATATTCAGTAAAAGGATGAATATTTGGATTAAACCAAAAGGAAGTCGGAGCAATTTCTTCTGCTCTTAGCTGCTGAATACAAGAAATGCTGCAGGGCGCACAACAAGTATGAATTAAAGTATTTTTTATTTCCTTACTCATAATCATTCTCCTTTCGGCTGTGGTGGTGTTTTAGGAGCAAACTCCATCCGAAAATTTACATATTTTTCTCCTGGCTCCATGTAAAAGATACCATTATAAGTATTACCGTTTTTCGCTTTCAAATTATTAATCTGCATTCTGCCATATTTCAGCAAAGCCGCTGCCTTTGCTGCATCTAATGTCACGCCTCTAGCTTGCAAATACGCATTATTCTTCCACAATGTGAAATTACATTTATTTTCTTCATCACGGAAGCCATCACAATAAAATGATTTGTCACTTTCAATCACATTACGGCCACATTTCGGACATTTACCAACAATTTTTCGCAAAACACCCTTCCTAAAAGTGGCCTCCACTTGCTCAGAATTTTTATTTTCCTCTACCAAATCTGTCACATAACGGCGAATATCTTGCATAAATTCCTCATGCGAACCTATACCATCGCTAATATCCTGCAAGCGTTGTTCCCAATTAGCCGTCAATTCTACCGATTTTATCGACTGGGGCAGCAATTCAATAAAAGTTATCCCCTGTTGAGTTGGCAAAAGATTTTTCTTCTTGCGTTCCACATAACCCGTACTGATTAATTTCTCAATAATACCAGCACGAGTAGCAGGTGTACCCAAACCTTTGCCTTTCATGCTTTCTTTTAATTCCTTATCCTCCAGCTCTTTACCTGCTTTCTCCATGGCTGTCAGCAATGTTGCTTCGGTATAAGGCTTCGGTGGACTTGTCTTTTTCTCCAACACTTTTACTGCTTCCAAAACCAATTTTTGTCCTAAACTAATCCCCGATAAAAGCTGTTCTTCCTCTTGTTCCTCCTCCTGCTGCGCCTTTCCCAACAAAAGTCGTTCCAAGCCTGCCCAACCTTCATCAACAACAACTTTCCCACTTGCCTTAAAAATATCTTTTTCCACAGCTATTTCCAACTTTGTTTCATCATAAACTCGTTTTTGAGCCAAAGCTACAATAAAACGCACCATAATTAGGCGCAAAACATTATTTTCACGTTCTGTCAATTGTTGGGGCTGATAAAGATGTATTCTTTCCGTTACAATAATAGCATGGTGGTCTGTTACTTTGCTGTCTTGAATAATGCGTTTATCTATATTCGGCTTAGTCAGCAAATTTTTTTCTTTCACTTCCTTTGGCATCGGTAATACTTGCCACACTTTTTGCAATAAGGCAGGAATTTTCGGCTTCATATCTACCGTTAAATAACGGCTGTCTGTACGTGGATAAGTAATATATTTATGCTTTTCATATAAATTTTGCGCAATACTTAAAGTTTCCTGTGCTGTATAACCGTAACGACGGTTGGCTTCACGCTGCAATTCAGTCAAATCGAATAATAATGGGCGTTCTTCATTTTTGCGTTTTGTTTCTAATTTAGTAATTTCGCCTAGCTTACCCGTCAGTGTTTGTCCTAATTTTTCCGCTTCTTCCTTGCTATCCAAACGGTTGACTTCACCACGATGCCAAATAGCTTTGACCTGACCGAAATCACCTTCGAGCTGATAAAAAGGCTTTTCTTGAAAATTAGCAATAGCTTTATGGCGTTCCACCAACAATGCTAATGTAGGTGTTTGCACCCTGCCTACCGTCAACTTTGTCCCATAACGCAAAGTAAACAAACGAGTAAAATTCATCCCCACCAACCAATCAGCTTCGCTGCGACAGCGTGCACTTTCGTATAAATTAGCAAATTGCTCGTTATCTGCTAAATTACGAAAGCCTTCTTGGATAGCCTCATCCGTCATTGAACTAATCCAAAGTCTTTTCACCGTCTGCGCAGGTCGAGCTTCAAATCTATAAACATATTCAAAAATCAACTGACCTTCACGTCCAGCGTCAGTAGCACAGATAACTTCTGTGCTTTGCGCCAGTAGTTTTTGAACAATGGCAAACTGCTTCTGCGTGCTGACGGCTACTTCCTTTTGAAATTTCTCAGGAATAATCGGTAAAGCAGCTAAAGTCCATTGCCGATACTCTTCACCATAAGCCTCTGGGTCAGCTAATTGCACTAAATGACCGATACACCAAGTCACAAGATATTCATTATTTTCATAATAACCATCACGCTTTGTTTTTGTGCCTAATACGCGAGCAATGTCTCTTGCCACGCTGGGTTTTTCCGCAATTACTAACTTCATGCTTTACCCTCATTCCTTTTCTTAATAAGGAAAGCTGGGATTTTTACTCCCAGCCTCGCCCTCACTATTCTGCCAAACGGCAAATTTCTTGTTCGTAATTTAAAAACTTTTCTTGCTCTTTTTCAGCAATTTTTGCCATTGTTGCTTCACGACAATATTTAATTAATTCAGCACGGTCGCTTTGAACAGCGAAGAAATTGGATTTTGGGAAGAAATCAGCAGTCTTTTTGATTTTCTTTCTAGTTTCTTTATCATCCAATAAATCTTTCCAAGAAATTTTCTTTCCATGCCAGAATAAATCTAAATCGACAATTCTTGTACCACCTTGACTGTATTCCAAACCAACTAAAAGTTTTTTCAGTTCAATTGGCTTCATAAAAGTCATCAAACGAATGCGATATGTCCCTACTGGGTCAGCAAAAGCTGTAACTTCTCTGTCCCAAGTTTCTGTTACAATATAACCTAAATCCAAAATATCAATAGCTTCCAACAAGCGTTTGTACTGGACTTCATAAGCTTCATAACGGTCAAACATTCGAATATCCACCATATGCCAAGCATCAGGCGCAAAAGCCTTAGCTAAGTAGCGTGGGGCATGAATGGTTAAATATTTTAACAAAGAAGCATAATCTTCCTGCACAAATAATAATTTATCATGGAATTTGCGTTGACCAGATATATCTTCCCTTAAAAAGACAAGCAAAACACCTTCGTTATTTTCACGATGAAGCAACGCATCTAAGCCAGAGGCTTCACAAGAAAACTCTTTCAACATTTTTTCCATAACAGCCTCAACATTACCCATACCGTTAAAAATTACTACAGGTGGTAACGCACGCACTACAGCGATATCTTCACGCACTGGAGCTGCCATCAATTGACATAAAATAAATTCTACTGGTTGATACACGCCCAAATATTTAGCAGTTGCTGCTGTACCATTTTCATCAACAACACAAATAATACAACGAGTTTTATCTGGGTCAATCCCCATACCCATGTGTTCCATTACTACGCAGTCAAATTGCTCTAAAAAATAAGCTGCTATTTTTTCTTGTTCTTTAGTCCGTACAGCAATAATTCTCGGTCCTGTTGATACTAATCTTAACATGGAAATCCCTCCATTCTTTATGCTCTAGCTTTTCCATACAAAGTATGCACTAAGGAAACACTATTTTCATCTAAACCAACAATTTTTACTTGTTTTCCACTAGCTTCAAATTTATTAATTGCTTTTTTCAAAATAGTAGCAGCAGATTCATCCCATAATCTTGCACGACTGAAATCCAATACTACTTGTGGAGCATCATCTTTGAAATCAAAAGCATTCATCAACGGTTCAGTAGAAGCGAAGAAAATCTGACCATTAACTTTGTAAGTTACAGTGCCGTTTTCTTTTGCCACATCAACTGTAATTTTAGACATTTGTAAAGCAAAGAAAATAGCTGTCATAATCAAGCCGGCTACTACCCCGTAAGCTAAATTATCGGTAAGCACTACAATCCCTACAACCACCACAATTACTAAAGCATCTGTGCGTGGCATTTTAGTTAAGCGACGCAAAGAGTCCCAGTCAAAAGTAGCGATAGATACAGTAATCATAACAGCAACTAACGCAGCCAATGGAATTTGTACCATTAAATCATTTAAAATGAAAATCAATACCATCAAGAAAGCACCGGAAACAAAATTGGACAAACGGCCACGACCACCAGAGTTAACATTAACGATAGCTTGACCAATCATCGCACAACCACAAGTACCACTAAAGAAACCAGATACGATATTGGCAATCCCTAAACCACGACATTCACGGTTACGGTCACCTTCGCTGTCAGTCATTTCATCAATAACCTTGGAGGTCAATAAAGTTTCTACCAAACCTACCAGAGCCAAAGAAATAGAATATGGGAAAACAATCATAAAGGTTTCCATATTTAATGGCACATTAGGAATGTGGAACGGTGGTAAACTAGCTGTGATATTGCCCATGTCACCGATAGTCCGTACAGGTGCATCAAAAATAATCGCAATCGCTGTTACAACGATAACAGCAATCAAAGTAGATGGTACAGCTTTAGTGAAACGAGGGAATAAATAAATAATTACAATTCCCAAAGCAACTAAGGCATACATCTGCCAGCCTTCACCTTCAAAATTACCTAATTGAGACATAAAAATCAAAATCGCCAAAGCATTAACGAAACCGATATTTACGCTATTAGGAATTAATTTAATTAAATTACCTACTTTTAAAAGACCTAAAACAAACATGATAATCCCACACAAGATAGTTGCGAACATCAAATACTCAGGTCCATGGTCACGCACCAAACTAACAATAACCATAGCCATAGAACCAGCTGCAGCGGAAATCATCGCTGGACGACCACCAATAAAGGCCATCAAAACTGTCAGCCAAAATGATGCATATAAACCCATCATTGGGCTGATGCCTGCCACAATACAAAAACCTACTACTTCTGGGATAACAGCAAAAGAAGATACTAAACCAGCTAAAATATCGCCTTTAGCATTACCAAACCATTCTCCCAATTCTTTCTTCAACTGCATGATTTAACCTCTTTTCCTCTATATTTGAACAATTTTTCTAGAATATTATACTCTTTTTGTTATTTCATTACAATTTTTATTTTAGCTTTAAATTCCCTCGCTGCATAAAACTTATTTATTTTTTATCGGCTTGCCCTTACCAGCTGCACACATAAATTATCTTATTTTATAAATAAAAAAACAATCCGAATTTAGTAATAATTTATACTAACTCCGGATTGTTCCCCTTTAGGCTAAAGACTTTTTATCCCAGCCTTTTTGCCCTTTTACATTATTTTCTTATTGTTGTCTAATTTCTTCTTTGGTACGGAAATATTTAAGAGCCAACACTAATACTAATACTAGTAAACAGCAAGAAATTGACATGACAATGTTTGCTGTAGAGGTGTAGGCTATAGCTATATTTTCTGTAGTTAATTCTGTGAAATTATTTAAGCGAATATCAATCAAACTGCTGGTTAAACCTACAATTAAAGCATTGAGCATTTGATGACACCAGTTGGTTAAAGATGAAGCATGACCAGATAATTCAGGTGGAATACTAGACATTGGTGCATTAGTTGCTACTAAATTCAAAGTCCCCAGGCCTATGGAACGAATACACATAGCCAGTGCCAAAAATACTGCCGAAGTTGCTGGATTAACAAAAAGGAATGGAGCAGAACCAATTAATAAAACAGTTACCCCTACTGCTGTCAATGACTTTTCACCAATCTTCGGATATAAGGAACTAGCAACAGGCATCGCAATCATAGAAACGATAGAGCATGGCAGCATAATCATCCCTGTCAAAAATGGTGATACACCCAAACCACTTTGGAATAATAGCGGCATCAAGAATGCAACCATATAAATAGCAATACTATTTACGCAGCTGGCAATAAAAGAAGGTGCATAGCGTTTATGACGGAAAACCTGCAGATTTAATAAAACATCAGATTTATCCCAGCTCCGTAATACATAAATCACTAAACATCCTAAACCGACAAGCAAGCAGATGGCCAGCTTCCAAGATAATCCCCAAGCTGAAATTTTACTGAAACCAAACAATAATGTAATACTGCTAATTGAAGTTAAAACAAAACCAACAAAGTCCAACTTTGTTTTTTTCGTCTCTTCTGCATTAATTTCATCTTTTGGCAAAATACGCATAGCCCCCAAAAGAGCAAGCACTGCAAATGGAATATTAAATACCATCAAGAAATGCCAAGTTGTTACGCTTAAAATAACACCAGACAATACTGAAGGAATAATACCCCCAATCATATTAGCCATTCCCCAAATGCTGGCACCTTTGGTTTGTTGACTAGCTGGCAGCAATTTATACAGCATAGCCAAAGATAATGGTGCTAATAAACCAGCACATAAACCAAAGAGAATACGCACTGCAATCAAGACTTCGATGGACCAAGCTAATGGACCGATAATTGAAAGAATAAATACAAAAAATAAAGCAGTACAAAATACTCGCTTATAACCAAAATGGTCGCCCAAATAACCAGAGGTAGGAATAATAAACCCTGCTGCCAACATATAACCAGAGGTCAGCCATTGGACTGTCGATAATGATGAATTAAAGTAGGTTACCATACTAGGCAACGCAATATTGAACATGGAAATATTTAGAGAACCTAATACTGTCCCTATTCCCAAGGTCAATAAAATTAAATTTACATTTTTCTCTTTCAAAACAAATCCCTTCTTCTTCAAAAATTTTGGAGTATAGTTATTTTTTTATTATAGCATATTCAACCAATTTTGAATAGATAAAAAAACTTCTCTTCCTCTCGACCAAATTGATCTCGAGTAAAGAGATGTTTTTGCCGTATTATTTATCTTTTAAGAATGTGCCAAGCTTTTTATCTTCAACACGAATATGGGAAATTAAGACTGCTACATGAGTATTTACTTTGCTCAAATCTGCTACCGTAGGACCACTTTCCGGAATTTGAGCTGCAATTTCTTTTAATTTGCGTTTATAGTCTTCATGAATTTGGCGATGTTTAGCCAATTCAGGATAGTTTGCACGCTGTTGTAATTGTTCTTCATGACGAAAATGTTCATCTACATATTGAATTAAAAATTTCAATGCAGGTTCAATAGCAGTTCTGCCCTGACCTTTGGCACAAGCATCCATCAAATTGTTTACTGCCTGCAGTAATTCTCTGTGTTCTTTGTCAACGATAGGATTACCTGTTTCCAAATCTTTTGTCAATTCATATTTCATTTTGCATACCCCTTCCTTGCTGATTTTAACTTATATTGTGATGCTGCTTTTATTATAACACATTTTGGGATATTTTTTTAGTAATTTCCTTCAGCCCGCAATTTTTCGATATATTGTTCAACAAAATTATCATGCACTACATAGAAAGTACCTTGTGCCGTTGCCAATAATTCTTCGCGTTGATTATAAATTCGACATTCTGTATATAAAACCTTTTTCCCATTACGAGTTACGGTAGCCACTGCTCGCAAAACATCACCTTTGGCAGCTTTTTGCAAATAATTCATATTCATAGTAGTTGTTACTGCAGCTTTATTCAAGGTAGTAGCTGCCAACCCCATGCTGCCGTCAGCTAAAGCAGCGTAAACACCACCATGTACAAAACCATACATATTTAAGTGGTCATTAGTTACTGGTACTTCTGCTTCTGCTAAACCTTCACCTAAAGCAGATACATAAATGTCTGCAAAATTATGAAAAGGATGCTTTTCTTCCATATCCATCATATATCCAAATAATTTAAAATCAATGCCTTTATTTTCCGGCTCGCGAAACATCATAAGCGTTTCCTCCTTAAATTAACATTTTTTTCTACGAAATTTTTTTATTTGTTTTGCCAATACTAATACTCAAAGCCACGCAGACTGGAGGTGATAACTATGGAACATACTAATCATACCCAACATCGCGATTTAGGTACATGGGCTTTTTTACGTCCGGGTTGGTGGATTGTACATCTCACCGGTGTGGCCATTCTTGTTTGGCTGGCCATGCAAGTATTTGCCTATTAAACAAAAGCCGAGACGCTTGTCTCGGCTTTTTTACTTAGATTTCCCGTTGTTGGCGGCTTTCAATAATTTTTCCGTAAACGATAATTCGTTCTGTCCGTTCTACTGCGTCACGAATTAATTCCGGCAAATCCAATTTTGCTTCTTCGGCAATGCAAGCCTCTACTTTTGGCTTTGTTTTTGGGTCTTTTGGTACAAATACTGTACAACAGTCTTCATAAGGCTGAATAGAAATTTCAAAAGTATCTATTTTTTTTGCCAACTGAATGATTTCTTCTTTTTCCATGGTAATACATGGTCTCAAAATAGGCATAGTCGCTACTTGATTGATGGCGTAAATACTCTCCATAGTTTGGCTGGCTACTTGTCCCAAATTATCACCAGTAAAGATAGCCATAGCTTCCCTTTGACGTGCAATTTCTTCAGCAATTCGCACCATGATACGACGCATAATTGGAATACGCATATTATCATGGCAATAATGAGCAATTTGCTCTTGAATTTTAGTAAATGGTACCATATGCACAATTACACGATTACTGTATTTAGCCATTTTAGCCGCTAAATCCAAAACTTTTTGTTTAGCTTCTTCACTGGTATATGGATAGCTATGAAAATGAACTGCCTCTACAGTCACCCCACGTTTCATTGCTAACCAACCAGCAACAGGACTATCAATTCCACCGGAAAGCAACACTACACCACGACCACTGCTGCCTACCGGCAAACCACCTAAACCAGCATAGCTTTTAGTATAAACATAAGCTGCATCATAGCGAATTTCCAATAATAAATCAATATCATAATTGTGCAAGTCTGCTTTTAAGCCAGGAATATTTTTCAGCATATGGGCAGCAATGATTTGCTGCATTTCTGGCGATTGCAATGGAAATTGTTTATTTGGGCGACGTACAGACACTCTAAAACGAGTAGGTCCTTGCACAATTTGACGCATCTCATCTAAAGCTGTTGCTTTAATTTCTTCTAAATCCAAGCTACTGGTTTTTCGTGCCGGACTGTAGGAGGAAATACCGAAAATATGGTTCAAGGAGTCAAAAAAGATTTCTGGCTCTCTACCTTCCAACAACAAATAAATTCTGCCTTTTTCCTGCTCAATTTTCGGGGTAAATTCTAAATCAGTTTTGATTTGCTCACGAATATTTTTAATTAAACGATTTAAAAAATCTTTTTGATTTTTCCCTTTTAAAGCGATTTCTGCATAGCGAATAACAATATGGTCATACATTTTTTATCCCTCAATTCCTCTACTGCTCTTTACGCTTCTGTTGTTTTATGTCCGCCACGATAGCTCTTTTTGCCGCTTTGGGGAGCTGTTTTAGCTGGACGGTCTTTTTTCTGATAATCTTTCTTTTGGTAATCTTTTTTATGATAATCGCGTTTACCACCGCGGTCTTTATTGTAGCTGTGACCACTATTGCCACCTTGTTTTTTCTGACCGTCACCACGGTATTTGGAGTCACCTTGTTTGCTGCCACGACCATGACCTCTTCGGTCAGGACTGCGTTTTACTTTCAATGGTTTTTCAGCAGTTAATTTAATTTTATTGATTTCATATTCTTTATCTTGGTCGCCTGCCAATATTTCCAAAACAGCTGCTAAAGCATCAACGCTGCCATATTCTTGAATTAAATCGTTAGCTAATTCTTGATAATTTAAAACGGCACCTTTTTCAATAGCTGCCACTACTTCTGTCTGCAATAACTTAGCATTATGCAATTTAGCATCCATTGCTGTCGGTAATTTTGTTTTGGTCAGTTTGCGTTTAATCGCATCTTCGATATTTTTCAAATGTGGGAACTCTCTTGGCTCAACAAAAGTTAAAGCCAAGCCTTCCTTACCGGCACGACCTGTACGACCGATACGATGCACATAACTGTCGGTTTCCTGTGGTAAGTCAAAATTAATAACATGACTTACACCTGTAATATCCAAACCTCTTGCTGCTACATCAGTTGCTACCAAGATGCCGATTTGACCGTTGCGGAATTTATTCATAACCATATCACGATGACGCTGAGTTAAATCGCCATGCAAACCTTCAGCTTGATAACCTACTTTTTGTAAAGCTTCTGTTAATTCATCTACTCTGCGTTTTGTTCTGCCGAAAATCATGGCTAATTCAGGACGGTGAATATCTAATAAACGGCAAAGAAGCTTAAATTTTTCAGCTTCTGCTACTTCAAAGTATTGTTGTTCAATCAATGGTACTGTCAACTCTTGAGATTTAACTTTTACCAATTCAGGTTCTTTCATAAATTTATTGGCAATAGCTTTAATTTCAGGTTTCATGGTTGCCGAAAACATCATAGTTTGTCTTTCTTCTGGACAAGCAGCTAAAATAGACTCAATATCTTCTAAAAAGCCCATATTTAACATTTCATCAGCTTCATCTAAGACAACCATTTTCAAATGGTCTAAACGAATAGTTTTTCTATTCATATGGTCCATTAAACGCCCTGGAGTAGCTACAATAATCTGTGGTTTTGCTTTTAAATCTTTAATCTGGCGGGTAATTTCCTGACCACCGTAAACAGCTACGGATTTCAAGCGCAAATATTTACTCAATTTCCGAATTTCTTTTTCTACTTGAATACATAATTCACGAGTCGGTGTTAAAATCAACACTTGCACAACTGGGTCAGAATTGATAATCTGCAGAAAAGGAATTGAAAAAGCAGCTGTTTTACCTGTGCCTGTCTGTGCTTGACCGATAACATCTTTTCCTGTCAAAGCAATTGGAATTGCTTGGGACTGAATAGGTGTAGTTTCGGTAAATCCCATATCTAATACTGCTTTTAAAATTTCTTCCTGTAAATTTAATTCTTCAAACTTTAACATTCCCTACCTCCTAGTATCCTTAAAACATACCTTTTAGTTTAATCTATCCAATCTAAAAAAGCAAATTTTTTTGTTCAATAATTCCTTATAGCTAGTATACCTTTTTCTTCTTCAAAACTTGCTTTTTAATATAAGCAAAAGTTTTTTCTTCACCTTCATCTTTAAGCATAATCAACAATTCTTCTAATAAACTCTTGCTTTCCGGATGAATAAGATAATGGTCTTTGGAACGCATATAATAATCGTAAGCATCTGCTTGTGTATATTGTTCACGACGGTAAGTTTTGCTGGCTGCTACTCGGTCACAAAACATTTCTACTACATAAACTACCGGCATCTTCATACCACACATTTTGCTTTCTTCCCCTGTGCTGTAATCAATCCAATATTCTAAATGGTGCTTATTTCTTCCTTTATGATGCAGCCAAGCTGAACTGTAGCCTTTAGCTGCTCGTTCTGCATTATTAGGACTGCAAGTGCCTTGATAATATCTAGCGCCCACTAAAAATTCTACTGGTTTATATTTAGACAAATCGTGCATCAGCCCTTGGCGATATAAGCCCACTGCAAAACAATGTTGGCGCACTAATTTGCGATGATGATTAATCGTGCGTAAATGTTCCAGCCATTTCATTTTGACCGCTCCCTTCTACCTATTTTTTCATTATAACATAAAATGTTCCTAGAAAAATAATTATCTTCCGTGATTTGTTTTTCCTTTTATTTTATGCTATACTAGTTGGCATAGTTGCTTTTAAATTTAACTTTGATCTGGAGTGATTAGATTATGCAGGAATTAACTGTTGAAACTTTTGACGAAGCCGTTATTCGCCCTAATTATTCTTGCGTGGTATTGTTTTCTAAAGAAACTTGCCCATTATGCCAAGAAGTGCATCCTATGTTGGAAGAAGTCGAAGAAGAATATTCTGAACAGCCAGTCGAATTTTACCATGTAGATGCAGAGGTTCACGCTGCTCTATTAGTTAAATTAGGTTTACAAGGCGTGCCTAATGTTTTATTTTATCGTGATGGTGAATTATACCAACGCTTCTCTGGATTTCGTGAATTTGAAGAATATATGTTTATGATTGACCGTATGTTAGAAGGAAAATAAGGTTGGGATAAAACTAAGTCTCAAATAATGAAAGCAGTAGATTTTTGAAAACCACAAAAAATCTACTGCTTTTTTCATATTAAGCTAAAGGGACTTTTATCCCAACCTCATATTCTCTTTGCTATTTCTTGTGCCATTTCCATAGTACCGACTACTCTACTTGTCTCATCAGCTAAATCAGGGGTTTTAATATTATCCGCTAGGACAGCATTAACAGCATTTTCAATAGCTCGTGCTGCTTCTTCATGTTTGGCAGCAAAACGCAGCAACATAGCTGCTGATAAGATTGTAGCTATCGGATTGGCAATGCCTTGTCCTGCTATATCCGGAGCTGAACCATGTGATGGTTCAAACAAACTGATTTTCCCACCTAAACTTGCTGATGGCAGCATACCTAAGGAACCACCTAAAGCTGCCGACTCATCACTTAAGATATCCCCAAACATATTCTCAGTTACAATTACATCAAATTGGGTAGGGTTGACTATTAACTGCATAGCAGCATTATCTACATATAAATGTTCTACCCTAACTTCAGGGTACTCCACTGCTATTTCATTAACGATTTCACGCCACAATCTGGAGCTGTCTAAAACATTGGCTTTATCAATAGAATGTAATAATTTGCGTTCACGCTTATTGGCCATTTCAAAAGCATCGCGCACAATTCTTTCGATTTCCGGTCTGCTGTAAGAGATAGTATCAAAAGCACTGTTTTCATCCCTGCCTCTAGCGCCAAAATAAGCACCACCTGTCAATTCGCGGCAAATTACAATATCCAAACCATCCAATAAACCTTTTTTCCAAACTACTCGGTCAGCCAAAAAGTCATAATATTTAATTGGCCGAATATTGCAATATAAA
>JAFXJE010000113.1 GCA_017532485.1 Peptococcaceae bacterium
ATACACAGTAGATGTTGTTTTAAACATAGATGAAAATAAAGTTTTGCAGCGTTGTCGCAGTAAATCTGTCAGCAAATCTGTAGTCGAAGAATATCAAGTGCCAAAAAAAGGCAGCAAAGTTTTGGCCCAACGACCTATTGTCGTTGGGGCAGGGCCAGGAGGTTTATTTGCTGCGTATCTATTGGCTGAAAATGGTTATCGTCCAATTTTATTGGAACGTGGGAAAGATGTAGATAGTCGGACAAGAGATGTAGAACATTTTTGGCAGACAGGCGAGTTGAACGAGCAATCTAATGTTCAGTTTGGTGAAGGTGGTGCCGGTACATTTTCTGACGGCAAATTGAATACGGTAATTAAAGATATTCGCTGTCGCAAAGTTTTAGAAACTTTCGTAGCTTGTGGTGCACCAGAAGATATTCTCTATGTGGCTAAACCACATGTTGGCACTGACCGTTTGAAAGAAGTAGTCAAAGAAATGCGGCGTCAGATTATTGCTCATGGTGGCGAAGTGCGTTTTGAAGCCAAAGTTACAGAATTAATTATGGAAGATGGGCAAATAAAAGGTGTTATCATAAATGATGCAGAAAAATTGTTGAGCAACCATGTTATTTTGGCAATCGGGCATAGTGCCAGAGATACTTTCGCCCAATTAGCAGCTCAAAAGGTGGTTATGGAGGCAAAAGCCTTTGCTATTGGTGTGCGGATAGAACACTTGCAAGCAGATATTAATACTGCTCAATATGGTGCTGATGCTCCGTTGGCAAATTTGGGGGCGGCTGATTATAAGTTGACTTGGCAGGCTGCCAACGGCAGGGCTGTATATAGCTTTTGTATGTGTCCAGGCGGCACAGTAGTTGCGGCAGCTTCGGAGCAGGGTCGTTTAGTAGTAAACGGCATGAGTAATCGAGCGAGAGATGGCAGAAATGCTAATAGTGCCTTGGTGGTAACAGTTAACCCGCAGGATTTTCCAGGCAATGACCCATTAGCTGGGGTAGCTTTTCAGCGCCAATGGGAAGAATTGGCTTATCAAATCGGTGGAGGCAGTTATGCTGCACCTGTGCAGCGTTGGGAAGATTTTGTTCAGGGTAAAGTAAGTACGGAATTTGGTAAGGTACAGCCAAGCTATTTGCCACAAACGGTATTTGCTGATTTACGAGAATGTTTACCTCCTTATGTGATAGAGGCACTTTTAGATGCTATTCCTGCTTTTGGAAAAAAAATAAAAGGTTATGATGATAAAGATGCTTTATTGACAGGGGTAGAGACAAGAACATCTTCTCCAGTGCGTATTGTGCGTGATGCAGAGTATCAAGCGATAGGTATTAAAGGCTTGTATCCTTGTGCTGAAGGGGCAGGTTATGCCGGTGGTATTATTTCTGCTGGAGTCGACGGTATTCGTTTGGCAGAAAAAATTATTGAACAATATCAACCTTTTGGGGTGTGAAGTCGTGAAAACAGCTAAACAATTATTGGGAAGACAAAGTGAAGATTTAGCTGCTCGATATTTGCAAAAGAATGGTTATAAAATTATTACTAAAAATTATAGCTGCCGACAAGGCGAAATTGACATAATTGCACAAGAAAAAGATATTTTAGTTTTTGTGGAAGTGCGCAGTAAACAAAATCAACGCCATGGTTTGCCGATAGAAACCATAGATAAAAATAAGCAAATGAAAATACGCAAAGCAGCAGCAAATTATTTATATCATCAAGGTAAAAATGATTGCTACTGTCGTTTTGATGTAGTAGCTGTTTTGTGGGAAAATAATACGTCGCAAATCAGTTTATATCGCGATGCCTTTTAACTTTGCTTATCCAGTGTATTAAAATCCTTTCTTCTAAATAGGAGAATAATTATATATTTTTTGTAGTAAATATGGTATTATTAATTATTAATGTATTTGTCTGTCGGATTTGGAGGGAAAATGGTGGAACAAGTTATGCTAAAAGAAACAGTAGAAATGATACGCATTAATCATCAGTCTGTCTTTGATTTGCTGGACGTTCCTTTTTATCAAGAGGATTTTGTCTTTTTTCCTAAGTTAGCACTAGCTTTGGGCGAAGCTGTAGAAATGACAACGGAAAAAGCAAGCAAAATTGGCGTATTGTCAGAAATAATTCATTTATCCTCAAAAATTCATTTGATGATTGCAGAAGATACACCAACAGTTCAAAAGGAACGTCAACAAATGCAGCTGCCTATTTTAGTGGGTGATTTGTTGTATGGTAGATTTATTAATTATTTAACAGTGCATAATTTAGAACAATATTTACCACTGTATTTACAATATTTAAAAAATTTAAACAGCAATGCCGCCAATAGCCTGCGTGAGCAGACAGCTTGGCAAAAAGATAAATTTGCTCATCAAGTGGAAATGTTGGCAGCAATGACGGTAGAGGTCTTTGTGTTGGCGAGTGCCGAAGAAAGACGAGAATTATTGTCGGCAAAAGCAAAGCAAATGGTGACAGAAAAGTTACCAGCTTGGGTAGAAAAGAAAATTATGTCTTTGGCTGAACTGGAAAGTCTTGCCGAGACAGAGAAGATATAAGGTGAAATTATGTTTAAAATGTTGGGGCAAGCTTATGGTATGCAAAAAAATCTGAATAAAGTTGAAGAATTTTTAAATGACTTTATGACTTTTAATGAGCCATATATCAGCAAAAGTGCTTTAGAAGTGCTGAGTAGTGGTGGTAAAAGGGTTCGTCCTACTTTAGTCATTTTGACAGCTTCTGCATTTGGACAGGAGGAAAAAGCTATTCCCTTAGCAGCGGCGATGGAATTAATCCATATGTCCTCACTTATTCATGATGATATTATTGACGGTGCTGATACGAGAAGGGGTATGCCTACTTTAAATGTAGCCCACAGCAGACAATATGCACTACATACAGGTGACTATGTTTTAACAAAAGCTGTAGAATTAGTCAGCGAACAGCCTAATGGTCAACGCTTGTTATCGGTAATTGCTGACTTAAGTATTGAAATGAGCTTAGGTGAAATTGAACAGCTTCGCACTATGTATGATGTTGAACAAACAGTGGAAGATTATAACTATCGTATTGACCGTAAAACTGCTTTGCTGATGGCTACTAGTTGTCAAGCAGGGGCGCTGGTAGCGTATGCACCCGAAGAATTGGCGGATTTGTATTATCAAATTGGTCATAATTTAGGCATGGCATTTCAAATCAAGGATGATATTCTCGATTTTGAAACAAGTGCCAAAAAATTAGGCAAACCTGCTGGTGAGGATTTGGCGAGAGGTATTATGACTTTGCCGACAATCTTGGTTTTACAGAAGGATTTTGCTGAACGTGAATGGTTGATTAATGCAATTAAACAGCGCTTTCCTGGAGGCAGAGCAGAAGTAAATCGTGCGATAGAAATTATTAAAGAACAAAATGGCTTAGAGGCCGCACATGAATATTCTTTACAATATGTTGCCGAGGCAAAAAAATGTATAGCTTTATTGCCAGAACATCCTGTGCAAAAGACATTATTGGCAGGTGCGGATTATATCATAGAGAGGTCGTTTTAAGATGGGGTTTACCTACGGGGTAAGTTTAAATTTACAGGATAAAAAGTGTATTGTAGTTGGTGGTGGTGCAGTTGCCGAACGTAAAATATTACGTTTGTTAGAAAATAAAGCTGTTGTCACAGTAGTCAGCCCACAATTAACAGAAAACTTACAAAAGTTACAAAAGCAATTCATTTGGATTGCAGATACTTATCAGGAAAGTTATTTAGAGGACAGTTTTTTAGTGATTGCAGCGACTAATAGTCGCGAAGTTAATCAAGAAATTGCCCAGTATTGCCATGCGCATAATAAATTAGTTAATATAATTGACAGCTTGGAGGAAAGCAACTTCACCGTAAATTCTACCGTTCAGCGAGGAGATTTGTTATTAACAATTTCTACCGGTGGAGCAAGCCCTGCGCTGGCTAAAAAAATTCGTCAGCAACTGGAAGAACAATATGGTCCAGAATACGCAGTAGTTTTAGATATAATGAGAACTTTACGTGCTGAAGCCATGGAAAAAATTTCAGATGAAGAAAAAAGAAGAACATTTTTGCAGGAATTAGGGCAAACAGATATTGAAAAAATTCTGCAGACGGAAACGACAGAAGAATGGGAAAAAAGGGTGAGATTATGTCTATCATCTTATTAGGATTAAATCATAAAAGTGCATCAGTAGAAATTCGGGAAAAGGTAGCTATGTCAAAACCCCATATCCGTCAAAATGTAGAAAAATTACGGAATTTGGCAGGAGTAAACGGTATTTCTATCCTTTCTACCTGCAATCGAACAGAATTCTATTTAGATGCCGAAGATAATGAACAAGCTAAGCAATCGCTTTTAGCTTTTATTGCAGAATATAGTGGTTATGAACAAAACTTATTATTAGAGCATATCTACATTCGTGTGGGTAAAGATGCTGTAGGTCATTTATTTACAGTAGCAGCTGGTCTTGATTCTATGATTTTAGGCGAAAGTCAAATTCAAGGACAAGTACAAGATGCTTATAATTATGCTTTGGAATTTGGTCTCTCCAGCAGCATTTTGAATACTTTATTGATGAATGCCTTATCTTTGGGGAAAAGAGTGCGGACAGAAACTTATATTGACCGGCAAGCAGTTTCCATCAGTTCAGCAGCGGTGGAATTGGCAAAGCAAGAGTTGGGTACTTTGCAGAACAAAACAGTGTTAATTCTCGGTGCTGGCGAAACAAGTGAACTGGCAGCTCGCCATTTGGTAAGCAACGGGATTACAGGTGTAATTGTTGCGAATAGAACATTCGAACGAGCACAGCGTTTAGCTGATGAGTTTGGTGGTAAAGCTGTTAAGCTAGACCATTTTGGTCTGCATTTGGCTGATGCAGATATCGTTATCAGCTGTACAGCTTCACCGAAGTATGTGATTGAACGTAAAGACGTTGAACCTTTATTGGCAGGGCGTCAAAAACCGTTATTATTTATTGATATAGCTGTGCCGAGGGATATTGAGCCAGCTGTGGCAGAAATTCCTCATGTTTATTTACATGATATTGACGATTTACAAAATGTGGTGGCGCAAAATTTAGAAGGACGGCAGAGAGAAGCTGTCAAAGCTAGAGCAATTGTTGAAGAAGAACTGGATAATTTTTTCTTTTGGCTTGATTCGCGTTTAGTAGTACCGACAATTGTAAAAATGCGTGAGCAAGCAGAAATGATTAAGGCTAAGGAAGTAGAAAAGGCTTTAAGACGTATTGATAATGTAACACCACGCGAACAGAAAATTATTGAGCAGTTGGCTCATTCGATTGTTAATCAGTGGTTGCATAAGCCTATTGCCAATTTAAAATATTTGGCGGGGACAAATGAAGATCGCGTAGAATGTTATATTCGGGCTATGCATGACTTATTCAGTTTAGCTGATGAAGAGGAGGGAGCAAATGAGTAAAAAAGTCATTAAAGTAGGCTCCAGAGATAGTGTTTTAGCTATGTGGCAAACAAATTTTGTGATTGAACAGTTAAAAAAAGTCACAGATGATTATGATTTTGAAATCGTCTCTTTAAAAACTAAAGGTGATAAAATTTTAGATGTTTCTTTGGCAAAAATCGGTGACAAAGGGTTGTTTACTCAAGAGTTAGAGAGTGGCTTGCTTAGTGGAGAAGTAGCTTTTGCCGTACACAGCCTGAAAGATATGCCGACAGAGTTACCAGAGGGGTTACAAATGTCAGCTGTATTGACTAGACATGACCCAAGCGATGCTCTTATTTCCGATAAATATCAGAGCTTTGCCGAGCTGCCACAGGGTGCAAAAGTAGGTACCAGCAGTTTGCGCAGAAAAGCTCAGCTTTTAAATGCGCGTCCTGATTTAGATATTCATGATTTGCGTGGTAACTTACAGACGAGAATGCGTAAAATGCGTGAAGAAAATTTTGATGCGATTATTTTGGCTGCAGCTGGTGTAGAAAGATTAGAGTGGCATGACCAAATTAAAGAAAAATTATCTTTTGATATTTGCTTACCAGCAGTTAGTCAGGGGGTAATTGGGATAGAAACTCGCAGTGATGATGAGGAGATTATCAAGCTTGTGCAGTTGATTAATGATAAAGAAACAGAAGCTTGCGTAGCAGCAGAGCGTTCTCTGTTAAAATCTTTGGAAGGTGGCTGTCAAATTCCAATCGGTGCGTATGCCGAAATTACAACAGAAGGAATTCGTTTACAAGGTATGGTAGGCTCTCTTGATGGAAAAACAATTATTCGGGATGAAATAACAGGTGCAGTAGATGCCGGTAAAGAATTGGGTCAACAGTTGGCTGACCGTTTAAGTCAAGCTGGTGGTCAAGAAATTTTAGCAGAAATCAGAATGGAGATGAAGTAATGACAAAAGGGAAAGTATATTTAATCGGGGCAGGTCCTGGGGATATTAAATTAATTACGGTCAAAGGTTTAGAATGTATTCAGGAAGCAGATGTAATTGTTTATGACCGTTTAGCTAACCCACGCCTTTTATCTTATCGCCGTCCTGACGCGGAATTGATTTATGTAGGCAAATCTCCTGAACGTCATACTTTAACTCAGGAAGAAATCAATCAAGTATTGGTAGAACAAGGCTTAAAAGGTAAAGTAGTAGCTCGCTTAAAAGGCGGCGACCCATATGTTTTTGGTCGTGGTGGTGAAGAAGGGGAAGAATTACGTAAAGCAGGTATTCCTTTCGAAGAAGTACCTGGTATTACCTCGGCAATTTCCGTACCAGCTTATGCAGGTATTCCTATTACTCATCGTAACTTTACATCTACCTTTACGGTAATTACAGGTAATGAAGACCCAACTAAAGAAAATAGCAAAGTTAACTGGGCACGTTTAGCATCTGACCCAGGTACTTTAGTATTTTTGATGGGTGTGGGCAATTTACCACAAATCGTAGAACAATTAGTACAAAACGGCAAAGATGAGCAAACACCAGTTGCTTTAATTCGCTGGGGTACAAGACCTGAGCAGCAGGTAGTAACAGGTGTTTTAGCTAATATCGTAGATGAAGTGAAAAAAGCAGGTTTAACATCTCCTGCAATTATCATTATCGGTGAAGTTGTTACTATGCGTGAAACTTTGCGTTGGTTTGAAGATAAACCTTTATTCGGCAAAAGAATTTTAGTAACTCGTTCTCGTGAACAAGCGAGTGAGCTTTCCGAAAAATTAGAGCGTTTGGGTGCTGAGGCTTGGGAATATCCAACGATTAAAATTAAAGAACCAGAAGATTTGGCAGCGTTAGACCAAGCTGTAGCGTCAGCAGGTGACTATCAATGGATTATTTTCACCAGTGTGAATGGTGTGCAAGCATTTTTCAGCAGAATGCAGGCATTAGGTAAAGATATTCGTACTTTAGGCAATGCCAAGATTTGTGCTATCGGACCAAAGACAGCCGAAGTTTTACAAGAAAGAGGCTTGATGGTGGAAGTTATGCCGGAAGTATTCCGAGCAGAGGCAGTAGTAGAAGCACTGACTGGTCATATTCAAGTTGGCGATAAAGTGTTATTGCCAAGAGCAGATTTAGCACGTCAAGTTTTAGTAGACAGCTTACAGGAAATGGGCGCTGAAGTTAAAGAAGTAATTGCTTATCAGACAGTTATGGCTGATGAAATGGATACACAATTATTATTGGAAAAATTACAAGCCAAAGAAATTCATGTTTTAACCTTTACCAGTTCTTCCACAGTTAATAACTTTATGCAACTGGTAGGAAACGAACACCGTGCTTTATTAGACGGTATTACAGTTGCCTGCATTGGTCCGATTACAGCGGAAACAGCAAAAAAAGCAGGCTTAACAGTAGATATTTGTGCTGAACAATACACCATTAATGGTTTGGTAGAAGCAATTGTAGCTCATCAAGCCAAATAAAGAGGGGCGATTGAAATGTTTCCACAAACAAGAATGCGGAGATACAGAAACAGCGAAAATTTACGCAGCATGGTTAGAGAAAGTAGACTTCATGTCGAGCAACTGATTTATCCGTTGTTTGTTATTGAAGGTGAACAAATTAAAAATCCAATAGATTCTATGCCAGGGGTTTATCAATTTTCTTTAGATAATGTTTTGGCAGAAGTAGAAAGAGCAGTTCAAGCAGGGATAAAAAGTCTCTTGCTCTTTGGTATTCCGGCAGCGAAAGATGCTGTTGGGACAGGAGCTTATGCAGAAGACGGTATAGTCCAAAAAGCTTTGCGTTTAATTAGGGAAAATTATCCTGATTTAGTGCTGATTGCAGATTGTTGCTTATGCGAATATACCGACCATGGTCATTGTGGTGTCCTTGTCGATGATTATGTTGAAAATGACCCAACTTTAAATTTGTTAGCTAAAACAGCAGTATCCCAAGCCAGAGCTGGGGCAGATATTATTGCACCGTCTGACATGATGGACGGGCGTGTAGGTGCTATCCGTCGTGCTTTAGATGAAAATGGCTTTAAAAATGTAGCTGTTATGTCTTATGCAGCGAAATACGCATCTTCTTTCTATGGACCTTTCCGTGATGCAGCGGGTTCTGCACCACAGTTTGGTGATAGAAAGACTTATCAGATGGACCCTGCCTGCAGTGTGCGTCAAGCTATGGCTGAAACAGAACTTGATGTGATGGAAGGTGCCGATTATATCATTGTTAAGCCAGCATTAGCCTATATGGATATCATTACTAAGACAAGAGCTTCTTTCTATCAACCAGTAGTAGCTTATAATGTCAGTGGTGAATACTCTATGGTTAAAGCTGCAGCTATGCAAGGCTGGATTGATGAGAAAAAGATTGTTATGGAAATTATGACTGGTTTTATTCGTTCCGGCAGTGATTTGATTATTACTTATCATGCTGTTGATGTAGCAAATTGGTTAAAGGAACAATAAGCAAAGGGGATGGGAAAATGAATTTTGAACAGTCACAACAAATGTTTGCCGAGGCACAAAAATCAATTCCCGGTGGGGTAAACAGCCCTGTGCGTGCCTTTCAAGCCGTAGGAGACTACCCTGTCTTTATTCAAAAGGGTAAGGGCTCTAAAATTATTGACGTTGACGGTAATGAATATATTGATTAAATTAGCTCTTGGGGGCCATTATTGTTAGGTCATGGCAATGAAAACATTAAAGAAGCTATCAAAGAAGCTTTAGAAGATGGCACTACTTTTGGAGCACCGACTAAATTAGAAATTGAAATGGCTGAAATGGTTATTGCGGCTGTACCTTCTATCGAAATGGTGCGCATGGTTAATTCTGGTACAGAAGCAACTATGAGTGCTATTCGTTTAGCAAGAGGTTATACAAAGCGTAATAAATTAATTAAATTTGAAGGCTGCTATCATGGTCATGCTGACCATTTGTTAATCAAAGCAGGTTCCGGTGCTATGACTTTCGGCGTACCATCAAGTCCA
>JAFXJE010000114.1 GCA_017532485.1 Peptococcaceae bacterium
ATTTCTACGCTGATCCCCAATGGTACACCACGCAATAATTCCAAGTTTTCAGGCTGTTCATTTTTATAGAATACAGGCTTGTCATCAAAGCTTTGCAATTCTACCGGTCTAGCTTGACTAGTTTCCTGTGGGACAGCTTGTGGTCTGCCAATCACCCTTGGTTCTTGATATACAGGCTGCTGCATAACCGGTTGCTGCTGGACAGGTGGAGCCTGAGTTGGAGCTGCTACAGGTATAGGTTCAGGCGCAGGTGCTGGAGCTGAATCTCCTCGCAGCAAAGCTTCGATTTCTTCTTGGCTCAACACACCACCACTACCTGAAGAACTTTCAGCTGGAGCAGGAGTTGGTTCAGGCACTGAAACCGGAGCTGGCTCTGGTTCGGCATACATAGCACTTGTATCGCCTAATAAAGTTTTCACCAATTCACCAGCCAGTTCAGAAGTCATAATACTAAAGAATTGACTATGAACTGCATCTTCAATATCTAAATTAAATTTAACTAATACTACTAGTGCATCTTCACTACCCGCATTTTTCTTTAAAGACTCCAACGGATTTTCATGCCCGACAGGAGTTGGCGGCGAAATATCAATTACTCGATTTAAGAAATTGGATAACGCCGTTGCTGAAGAACCCATCATCTGATTCATAATTTCACAGATGGCACTAACGCTCATCTCATCAATTTCAGCATCAGGGTCTGAGCCCAACATTCCACTAGTCATAATGTTAACAATGGTATTAATATCGCGTTTATTTAATACCATTACATTTGTCCCGGAAATCCCTTTAATGTAAGAAATTTCTACCCCTAAAGCAGGTTCTAAATCTCCCAAATCAATATCCTTGATTTTTACTACCGAAACTTTAGGTATAGTAATATCTACCTTCCTATCCAGCAGAGTCGATACCGCTGTAGCCGCTGAACCCATACTGATATTGGAAATTTCACCCAAGGCGTCAATTTCCAACTCGGAAAACATTCTTTCATTTTGTCCAGTACTCATTTCCGCAAGCTACCTCACTTTTCATAATAATTTAAAATTTTCACTGCCTTGTTACCTTTTTTAGTTCCCAAAGCACCACTAAACCACGGTACATCATCAATAGTTAAACTTACAGGTGTATCTACTTCTTGGTCCAATCTAATAACATCACCCAAGCGTAAATTCAAAACATCATTCAATTCTAAAGATGTACTGCCCAGTTTAGCTACAATATCCAATTGACTGTCTTTTACCGATAAGAAAATACTTTCTCTACTTACTTCATCACTAGCTTGCAAAACCTTTTTACTGCGATTTCCTCTTTCATTCAGCAGTTTCAAAATTTCAATCAAGCTGCCAGACGGCATACAAACAGTAACAAAACCCTCAACTTCAGCAATTTTCAGTCTTAGCATGATAATAACGACTATCTCATCACTATCAATTTCCTGCAGCAGACGCGCATTTGTCTCTAATTTAATGACGCGTGGCTCAATATCTACATAAGCACTCCAAGGTTCTTGTAATAAGGAAACCATCTGCCGTGTCACATTTTCCAAAATTGCCAACTCTATTTCCGTATAATCTCGAGTGATTTCATAGCCCATGCCACTGCCACCCAAAAGTCGGTCAATAATGGAAAACGATATAGGTCTTGATATTTCTAATGCTAAATATTGATCTTCCAGTTCCGGGTCACTTGGATAGTGAATGTTCATATTCACCATTAAAACAGAGTCAGGCAAAGCATTATTAAATTCATAATACTTCTGCTCTTCAATCTGCACAACCTCTGCCTCACAAAATACACGCATGGTGGCGGAAAAATAGCTGGCTAAGCGACGTGCATAATTTTGATAAATGCCATCGACTATCTTCAACTGTTCTTTCGTAAAACGCTTTGGAGTTCGGAAATCGTATTCTTTAACAAGATAATTCTGTTCCTCCAAAATACCGTCTTCACTATCGCTACTCATTTGCTTAAGCAGTGCGTCAATCTGACTCTGTGATAAAACATCAGCCATTTTACTCACTCCAAACTTTGCTTAGGCTATTTTATCGTCTTATTCACCAACATCAGGAGATAAACTTTGATAAATTTCATCAAGATTCATATTATTACCAATACTACTTATACCTGTATCACCTTGATTATCATCAGGTGCTAAAGTCTTATAAATTTCATCAATGTCAATATCTACTGTTGCATCTTCAGCAATATAAATTTCCACTCGACGATTTTTAGCACGTCCCTCTTCTGTACTATTATCAGCAATAGGACGATATTTGCCATAGCCTACGGCAATCATTTTTGCCGGATCAATTGTATCTTTTTCTTCCAAATAGACCACAACATTGTTTGCTCGGTCAGAAGATAATTTACGACCGATTGAGGCTGATGGATTGATAATTCCTGTATCTGCCGTATGACCATCTACACGAATTAATCCTACCTCATCTTCGATTACGCTTAAACCAGCCATTAAATAATCCAACGCTTCTTTACCTGCCGGCAAAAGTGATGAACTATCCGGTCCGAAGAATAAATCGCCTTCAAACCTCATAATTACAAAACCGTCACCTTCACCAACATCAACTTTTTGCTCCAGTTGATTTTCTTTAACAAATTGACCCATAAAGCTCGCTAAAGCTTCCATGGCGCTATTATTTTGCTTCATCATTTCTTCTTCCATGACTTCTGTAGCACCACTTGGCAAAAACTCCTCTTGAATCGGCATTTCTTCATTACCATCAGCAATTTCCGTCGGTTCTGTTTTTTCCCCAATCATTGTAGTTTCCCCATTACTAGCCGGCAGCATTTCACCTTCTATTTCAGGTTTTTCTATAACAATTTGGGTAGATAATTCTGCTCTCGAAAATACTTGAACGATAACAGCCCATTTTTGCAAGTCAATAGTAGACATACTAAATAGTAAAATAAAGAAGGTTAAAACCAGCGTAATCATATCACCGTATGTGGTCAGCCATGCATCTTTGTTAACCTTTTTCTTAGCCATGGACTAAACACCTCTTTGGTCATTTGCCGGATTATCCATCACTGTCTGCATTTCTGCAGGCAAATAACTCATCAATTTTGACTCAATATGCTTTGGATTTTCCCCTGCCTGAATGGATATAATTCCCTCCATCGACAAACGTAAGCAAAGCATTTCCTGATTGCCAATAGCATTTAATTTCGCACTAATCGGCGAAAACAATACATTGGCCAAAAAGCTGCCGTATAAAGTTGTAATCAAGGCTACCGCCATACCTACCCCTAAAATTTCCGGGTCAGCTAAGGACAAGTCCCCCAACATATTAATCAAACCGATTACCGTACCCAACATACCGAAAGCAGGACCCAAAGCCGCCGCTTGGTCATAAAACGAGGTAACTTCATCATGACGCTGTTGAATGTAATCAATTTGTGTTTCTAAAATTCTTTGAACTCGGTCAGGTTCGATAGCATCGACTATCAGCATGACACTGCCTTTTAAAAAGTCATCGTTAATATCACTGGCTTTTTCTTCCAATGCCAATAAACCGTTTCTTCTGGCTACTTTCGCCAACTCAACAATTTGGTTGATATACTCCTGTGGAATATATGGTGATTTAGAAAAAACAATTTTCAGATGTTTCGGCACATTTCTTATTGTTTCAAACGGTGTAGCAATCATTAAGGAACCAATCGTACCACCCAAAACAATCATTAAACTAGGCACGCTGACAAACGCCATAATGTCACCGCCACCCTGAATAATCCCGAAGATACAGAGTGCTACCGCCAGAAACAGCCCTATTAAACCAAATATATCCATAATTTCAAGCTCCAATCTCGCTAAAAGTCTGTCTATATCTTATCTTTTGCTTTCATTAGCAAAAATTTTGCGATTGTAGTCAATTACCAGTTGAACTACCACATGACTAGGCTCTTTAACAATAATTTTTTTGTCATTTGTCAAGGTAATGGTCGTATCAGGAGTTTCTTCAATAGATTCTATCAAATTACTATTCAGTATAAATTCCTGATTATTAATTTTAGTTAAGGTTATCATAAGAAAGCCTCCCTATCTACCTGCTTACCGTTTCAAATTAACAACTTCCTCAAGCATAGAGTCAACAGTTGTAATAATTCTGGAGTTTGCTTGGAAACCTCTTTGAGTTAAAATCATATCAGAGAATTCTTTAGCAATATCTACACCGGACATTTCTAAACCACCAGTTTTAATAGAACCTGTATTATTACTACCCGCTAAACTATAAGTAATGATACCACTGTTGGCAGCCGCAGTATAGTAACTGTCACCAGCTAAAGTTAAACCAGCAGGATTGTCTACATTAACTAATGCAACTGCTAAACAATCAACTTCATCTTCAGGCGCATCTGTCAAGTTAATTAATTCGCCGCCTTCACCAAAACCATAAGTATTACCGTCATTACCTAATGCTGTAACTATCCCATTAGCGCCAATACTAATATTGGATAAAGGAACAATACCTTCGTTATCCCCCTCGCTGGTAGGGTCATAAAAAATCTTGAACAAAGCATCTTCTGTATCTTCACCACTAACGCCTTCTAAACCATCTTCTGCTCTGATACCCACTACATAACGCCCGGTACTGTCTACCATATTGCCCGCAGCATCAAAACCGAACATACCTACACGGCTGTACATGATACCTTCCATGCCTTCGTCTTCATTATCATTAGCATAGGTGGCAAAGTAACCTTCCCCATTGATATAACAGTCCATTGCATAACCTGTATCAGCAAAACCGGCACGAGTAGTATCTCTATCAATAGAAGCTACAGCAGAACCATAACCGATTTGGTTAGGATTGGTCCCACCCATACCACCTTCCTGAGCAGAACTACCAGCACTCATATTTTGATAAAAAATATCTCTAAAGGTAACACGCGAAGTTTTGAAACCATAAGTATTAACATTGGAA
>JAFXJE010000115.1 GCA_017532485.1 Peptococcaceae bacterium
CTCAAAAATACCATGATTTTGCAGTTCAAAATAATAATTACCTTCACCAAAAGTATCTCGATACCAAAGAGCTGTTTCTTTAGCTCCCGTAAAATCTTCCTGAATAATTTTTTGCGCCACTTCGCCGGCTATACAACCACTCAAAGCTATTAAACCCTCATGGTATTCAGCCAACAACTCTTTATCTACTCTTGGTTTGTAATAGAAGCCCTCCAACGAAGCTAAAGATACCAATTTGGAAAGATTGTGATAGCCCTGTTCATTTTTGACCAATAATACCAAATGATAGGCACTATCATCAAGTCCTGCTTGTTTATCAAAACGAGTACGCGGTGCAACATAGACCTCGCAGCCGATAATAGGCTTAATACCTTCTTTTTGGCAGGCTTTATAAAAATCCACCGCCCCGTGCATCACACCATGGTCGGTAATCGCTATGGCAGGCATATTCAATTCTTTAGCCCGTTGCAACAATTCTTTAAATTTGCTAGCACCGTCTAATAAGCTGTAAATTGTATGATTATGTAAATGCACAAAAGGTTGTTCCATGATTATGCCTCCCCTCTAACTTATAATTATCCCCTATTTTCCCCCTTTTTTCAATAAAAAAATGCTCTTTGCTGCTACTTAGAAGCAACAAAGAGCATGATAGATATTTATTTTTTTATAACACGCAAGGTTAAATTAGCTTTATATTTTTGTCCTGCCTCTGTGGAAAGCAGCACTTCTGCTTTGCAATATTTTTTATCGTGATAAAGCAAAGTCACAGTTGCTGTAATTTCTTCATCCATAATAATCTGGTCAATCCCAAAAAGGTAAATGTCATCTACTGCCGTCTGCATTTTCAAGAGCTTTCTGGTAGCAATAGTAGCAGCATTACTGATAATAGTTGTTAAAACACCTGTACTCGCTAAGCCTGCTTCATTTAACATAAATTGTGTTACATTACCTTTAATCACAATCTGCGTATCATTGCCGGTCTCAATCAATTTAAAACCACTCATAGTTAAATTATCTACAGTTTCCCCAAATTGTGGCTGCTTTTGCATTTGCTGCAACGCTTGAATAATATCTTGACGGTTAACTATCCCGACTAAAACTTCATTTTCATCAATTACCGGAACGATATCACAACTTTCCCACACTAAAAGGCGAGAAATATGACTAATTAAAGTTTCAGGATGAGCATAAAGCACCTCTGTGCGCATAACTTCACTAATAGGCATATTGCTGCTCATACCAGTTACATTTAAAGGACTGACTACCCCTAACAGCACATTTTCCCCATTAATAACAGGAAAATTGCTATGTCCTGATTTGAGAGCCAATTCATGCCAATCAGCAACAGTATCATGAGGATACATACAGTCGATTTGGCGTTTCATAATGTCACCTACGCGTGCTAAATCCTGCTGGATAAGACGTTCATAGATGGCCTTATTAATCATAGATATAGCTACAAAAGTTTCATAAGGTGATTGCAAAACTGGAATACCCATATCCACGGCTAGCTTTACTAAATGCTCCTGCAAACGATTACCACCAGTAATCAATAAAGCAGAACCTTTTTTCAAAACATATTCATGAATTTCCGGAAGATTGCCTGTAATTACCAAAGTATTCTCAGTAAGATTTTTTTCTGCCAGCTCATTAATTTGATAGCCAACAATAAATTGTTTTGGGATACGATTAACTTGGGTCAAACCACTCACAAAATAACCTTCCACAATCAAGCTTATTTCGCTTAAAGTCATATCCTCCATTTCTTTTTTCTTCGGTGTTTCGATACGCACCGTTGCTACTTTAGGAATGGAACTAACTAAACCGAGATTTTCAGCTTCTTTAATAGCACGATAAGCTGTCCCTTCACTTACTTGCAGGTCTTTGGCAACTTGCCGCACCGACACCTTATCACCTATGTCTAGTTTTTCAATATATTTTAAAATTAACTCATGCTTTGTTTCCGACATTTGCCCACCCCACAACTTTCTTGCCAATTATACTTTGCCTAACCCTAAGTATACTATAACAACAATAACAAATCAAGAAGTTGTTTTATAACAGATATCTATTTTCTCAAGAGAGCCAATTGTTTTTTCGCATATACGCATTAACTAAGCCACCTAATCTGCCACTTTCGATTGAAGTTAATTCCCCCCAGCCTTCCTGTTGAATTTTTTCACGATAGCCTAGTTGTTCTGCCAACTCTAATTTCAAAATATCCTTGGCGTGATAAGTTTTTGTTCTGCCCATATTTTTTCCTCCCATTTGTTTCCGATTTTCATGGTAAATTTATCCACAAGAAAATCCTGTCGATAAAAAAATTTCGCTTTTTCATTCTGTTAGACATAAATTTCTCCATAGTCTATATTTAATACATAACCTTTTTTTATATATTAAAAATGAAAGGAGAGGTTTCTTTATGTTAAGAAATAAAGCGTTAAGCAACAAACTTCTACTCTTAGGGGTAGACGGTATGGACCCTCGTTTTACTAAACGTTTAGTAGACGAAGGAAAAATGCCAAACTTCAAAAAACTGATGGATATGGGGGCTTGTCGTGAAGACTTGATGATGCTGGGTGCTAACCCTACCATTACACCACCAATGTGGGCTACACTGGCTACCGGTACTTATCCAATGACTCATGGCATCATGGACTACAATATTTCCGCAGAAAATGATGTTGATATCACTTTAGGTGCATTCTCCTCCAAATTCTTGAAAGCAGAACCATTATGGAATGTTACTGCACAAGCTGGCAAAAAAACATTATGTATGCACTGGCCAGGTGGTAGTTTCCCACCAAGCATTGACAGCGAAAACCTATTCACTATCGATGGTTCCAGCCCTGGTGCATGCTGTGCATTCAGCAGCCAAAGAGCTGAGGATATGGTTTACATTGCCAGCACTAAAGCACAAGAACCATCCTATATGCCTTATTCTGTTATGACAAGTAATTTAGAAGGGGACGAAAAATTAGAATTATCCTTCAAACTAGGCTCTAAAGCCGGCACATCTCCAGAAGCAAAAGAAAGAATTAAAAAATATCGCAAATGGTATAAAGATTTTATCGATGTTGAAGGTTACAAACCAGATGCAAGCTATGTAGTAGACAATGTTTTATACAAAAAAGACAAAGGTCTGAACTGGTGGCTAGCAGATATGCCACAAGGTGGTTGCATTTCTCCAATCTGGCCTGCAAACGGTTGGAGCATCGAAGTTCCTGCTGATGCTAAAGAATTTGTGATGATTACTTTCTATGGCAAAGTAACTCGCAATGCCCTGATTTTGAAAAATGAACAAGGCATTTATGATAAAGTAGCAATTTATAAAGATAAAACTGCAACTGAACCAATGGCTGTTTTAGAAAATGATGTATTCACCGGAGTATTTGATACTATTCCAACAGCAAACTGGGAAGAAAATATCTATCGTAATATGCGCCTCTTAAAAATCGCAGAAGACGGCAGCTATGTACGTTTGTGGAGTTCTCGCGGTATGAGCTGTGATGACGACAGCGTATGGTTCCCTAAATCTTTATTCAAAGAAATTACTGAAGCATGCGGTCCATTGCAACCAACTAGCCAAATGAGTGGTAATGATGCTGACTTAATCTTAAAATGCTGTGACCCACAATGGAAAGCTTCTGCAGAATGGCAAAGCAAAGTTATGCATTACATGATTGAAAAATATGGTGTAGAAGTTATCTTCTCTCATATGCATAATGTAGACTTAGCTGGTCATAACTACATGAAATACCTGAAAAATCGTGAAAATTCTCGTTATGATGAAAACGAAGTCGTAAAATTTGCCGAAGCTACCTACAAAGTAACTGACGATTACATTGGCTCTTTCATGCACTTAATCGATGAAGGCTGGACAATCATGATTTTCTCCGATCACGCTTTGATTTGTGCTGAAGAAGAACCTGTTGTTTTATGTGAAAACTGTGGTGTTAATGTCAACCCATTCAAAGAATGGGGATATACCGTTATGAAAGTAGATGAAAACGGCAATGAACTGCCAGAAGTAGACTGGACAAAAACAAGAGCTATTCAAACTCGTTCCAACAGTATCTACATTAATGTAAAAGGCAGAGATAAACATACTTTAGCTGACGGTGTAGTTATTGACGGTTTAGTTGACCCTGCTGACAAATATGAATTGGAAGAAGAAATCATTACTAAATTGTATGGCTATAAAGACGAAAAAACTGGCAAACGCGTTGTTGCTTTAGCTTTACACAACAAAGATGCTGTCTTATTAGGTTTAGGTGGCCCTATGGGTGCTGATATCGTTCTTTTCGTTCATGAAACATTTGTTGATGACCATGGCCCTGCTCTATCTACAGCTTATGGCTATCAAGATACATCCTTGAGCCCAATCTTCTTAGCTGCAGGTCCTGGGATTAAAGAAAACTTCCGTACTACTCGTTATGTTCGTGAAGTTGACTTGGCACCAACAGCAGCTGTCTTACTGGGCGTAGATATCCCAGCTGATTGTGAAGGTGCTCCTGCTTACCAAATCTTTACTGAATCTATGTAAAATTTATCTATCCTTTGATGATTTATTTTCTAAAAGGAGTTTAACGCGATGAAAAAAATTAGAACTGTTAAAGGCGATATTGCTCCTTCTGCTTTAGGTGTGACAACAATGCATGACCACACCATCACAGATTTTACTGAAATGCACGCAAAAATGAAAGCAAAAATGACTCATGTACCTGCGAGCAAACGAAAATATGTGCCAGAAAATTTTGCTTTTTTTAATGATGGTGCTGCCGTACTGTGTGAGAATGAATCTTTTGGAACGGTGGATATTTATAAAAAAGAAATTGGTTTTTTC
>JAFXJE010000116.1 GCA_017532485.1 Peptococcaceae bacterium
AAACAGACTACTTTGTATAGCGAATAATACGACTGCAAAGAAAAAAAGAAGGCTCCAACTAGCTATTAGCTAGTGGAACCTTCATAACGCTTATTTTCTATTTAAGATTTTTACACCCCAACATTTGACTTAGAACCTGAATTTTCCTTCACGAAAGCGACAGCCTCATTTTTTATGCCAATAAATACCCTGCCCTATACGACCATTCTAAATAATCTGGATTCTGATAGTACAAACCTGTTCTAAAATCTGAAATATCATCACTAATGAAAGATTGAAATATTTTCATCATCTCTTCAGCTTCTTTTCCTATCTCACAACAATCAACAATCATAATTGCATACAGTTTACCAATATCTGTATAACTTGGAATAGCATAGCTACAATTTGTTAAAGTATCAAAATCACCTTCAGAAATCTGATAAGTCTCTATAACTTCATCACTTACTTGCTCAAAAGAAAGACAATGATTGACTTCCGCATCTAAAAGTTGTTTTTTTATTCCTGTTATTCCTAAATGCCCCACAATAGTGCCTCTTTTATTCTTTGTCTTTCTAGCAATAAATTCAATCAGTGAGCAGACATAAAACAGATCATTTTTCATTTTCTCTGTCATCTAATACCTCACTCCCTTCAAATGTCAAACAATCTAATGCTTTAATTGTATGAAAACTAATTTGATGGGTTGGATATCTAAATTCGGCTAATGTCCAAAACTGTTTTCTAGAAATACTACCCGCCAAGAAATCATTTACATAATTCCATACTGTATCATCAGCCATAGGACCTTCTACTATATCATAATCATGTACATGACCATTTCTACAATTAGCAATAAAATCAAGCCACTCATCATTCATTTCTTCAAAAACTAAAATGGATAATTCTTCTTTAGGTTCAAATAGATACCTATTAATAATTGGTGCTCCATTTCCTCTTAGTGCCCATCGTTCTGCTTGCTTATAATCATTAGTACAATAAAATCCCCAAGAAAAGTCTTTTGTATATTTCGTTTTTCTCACTTCAGGAAATTCAACAACTTCTTTTCCAGCATGATAAATAATCCGTCTATCCACAAAATCCCCTCCCAATGTACTCTCATTACATTTTACAAAACAAATATGCTATAGTCAATCGAAAGGTATTTTTTATAAATTACTCTACTTTTTCACCAGTAGTTAAATTAATTATTTCATCAGTATTTCTTATGCAATATAAATCACCCTTTGGTGAAATAAAAGCTTCCCCATAAATAAAATCAGCAATTTTATGCAATTCACCTTTAGCATCAAGATAAAAATATCCATCGTTTATTAAATTAACTTCACCTTCATGGGTTGCAGTTTCATTGTTAGGATGCCATGTAGCTAAAACATATAATTTATCATCATGCATCCCTATTGCTCGCAAACTTCCATATTGACTGTATTTTTTGGTAAAATCAATAACATTTCCATTATTGTCAATCAATAAAATAGCACCTGAATTAGCACTCCATCTGCCACCTAAATATCTATAGTTAGAGCATAAATAATAGCCTGCTTCTGTCTTATAAACATATTGCAACTCTCTGGCACTATCCCATTCGGCAATATTAGTAATCTCATCTCCTAATTTAAATACATAATACTTTTTATCTGTATATGGAGCAGGTACATCTAAATTAAAATATATCGTGACATCTAAAAATTCTTCTTTACCAAAATTAAAACTATTAGCATTAATTATATATCCCCGACTCAACTCAACTTCACTAAATTCCATTATTGCCTTTTCTTTATAAAATAGCTGATGGTCTTTTATCACAAATTTATCAGAAATATCATTTCCTGCAATTTCATTTTTTATCTTTGTTGTTGCATTTTCACCTAAATATTTCAATTGGTTTTCTGCAAAATTCAATTCATAAGTATGATATTTACTGCCTTTGAAAGTTGACACAATCTCTCCATTTTCCTTTTCTTCTGTTTCATAAATTGATTCATACTTTTCTAAAATTGCATACTCATCATTTAATTCCTGTAAATACATTATCGAGTTATCATTATAAGTATAGATTTTTAATCCAGCATCCGTACTAAAAGAACTTCTCCAAGCAAACTCATTATTAATATAATGCCAAGTTAATGGAAAATAGGTTATGTTTCTAAAATTCAACAAAGGATATTCTTCCTGTTTATTAGCAATCTTTTTACCATTTATTATGATAGGATACTCCGCTATTTCAGCAGAATAATATTTGTTTTTATTCTGCCAAGGAACACTCTCATTCATTGCTAAACCGGTAATATAATTAGCAATATATAAACCTTTGGCATTATCCCAATTGACAGCTAAACCTATTTCTTGACATAAACCATTTGTCAACGGAAAATAAGTTACATCTTTGTAAACAATCATCGGGTATTTCTCATTTTTATTATCAAATAGCGTATCATTTATATATGTTTGAAAGCTTGGTATTTCTACTGTTACTTTTTCACTTGCATTAGCCGGCATTGTTATAAGTAAAAAAAGAACAAAGACAACTAACTTTTTCATAAGCAAACTCCTTTCATTATAAAAAGAAAATCACTATCTGAGGATTTGGAACTATTTTCTTTTTATAAACCTAAAATTTCATGTTCAGCACGCATACCCATAATACATTTTTCGATGATTACATCTAATTCAACACCTAACATTTCGCAGCCATTTTTGATTACATCGCGATTTACACCAGCTGCAAAATGATTATCTTTAAATTTCTTTTTCACGCTCTTTACTTCCATGTCCATTACAGAACGAGATGGACGCATCAAGGCTGCAGCATTGATTAAACCAGCCATTTCATCAATCGTATATAATACTTTCTCCATATATAACTCTGGTGCTACATCTACGCATAAGCCATAAGCGTGACAAACAACAGCATGAATAAATGCATCATCATAGCCGGCTTCCTGTAATAATTCTGGCGCTTTCTTGCAATGTTCTTCCGGATACAATTCATAGTCTACATCATGCAATAAACCTACTGCACCCCAATAAGCTACATCTTCGCCTGCTTCTGCTGCAAAATACTGCATAATTGCAGATACTGCCATCCCATGTTTTACTAAGGCTTCATTTTGATTGTATTTGCGTAATACTGCTAATGCTTTTTCATCCATTGCCATAATTATCTACTCCTATCTATCTTTCTAGTAATTATAATAAGCTTTATTATAGCAATAGTTCTTCGCTTATGACAAGTATTATCTATATATATTCATTACTTATTTCGACAACCTACCAAGTTCCTCGGACATATTCTTAATATTCTTAACCATATATCCGAGATTTTCTGTGCCTGCACGATTTTCTGCAATAGCAGCTGCAACATGCTGAACTGCGCCACAGTTATTTTCGATATTTCCACTTACATTGACAAGCTTACTCGATACATTTTGACCACTTTCCACAACATTTTCAATAACTTTGTTCATATTCGCAATGTATCCTGAAATTTCCCTATTTGAACGGCTGATTTGCTCTGCAGACAATCTCATCTGTACCATACTTTCCATGCCTTCACGAGTCAAGAGAGCATTTTTTTCCATAGCTTCAACTGTTCCTGAAATATTATCCGTAACCTGCCCAATGATGACTGCTATTTCTGCAGCAGCTTTTTTCGTCTGTTCGGATAAACTTTTTATTTCTTCAGCAACCACAGCAAAGCCCTTCCCATGTTCACCTGCATGTGCAGATACTACAGAAGCATTAAGTGCAAGAATATTTGTCTGCATAGAAATATCCGTAATAACTTTGGTAATTTCCACAATCTGATTTGATTGTTCAGATAGTCTAGCAATAATTATCTTGCTCTCATCAGTACCTTTACAAATTTCATCCATGCTTGCCGAAGCCACAGCCATTTTTAGATTATTATCGATAGTAATTTCATTTGCCCGCCCTGTAAGTTCGGCAATACTGCTACTCATTTCAGAAAGATTTTCCAAATTGTTGGAAATCAAGTTCATATTTTCTTCGACAGATTTTATATGCACAAAATTAGCCTCACTATCACGCATTACCTTTTCTGACTCATCAGCAATACTGCGATTTGCTTCTGTTGCTACCGAAGAAATCTTGTCAAGCTCACTAACTGTTTCCAAAAGTTTTTGGGATACTTCCAGAGATTTTTCACGCATAATTCTCTGCTGTTCCGCACCCATAAGATTACTCAACATTGCCGCAGTACGTTTACATAGCATCGTAAAAATTGCGGATACAGCAAACAAAATCATCGCCCGAGGAAGTATTCCAAATAAAAATACATCACTCAATTCAATAAAATTATCATCAGGGACATAGTTCATTCTGAATGCTGCAAGCTGACCAAAAGATACACCCACAATAGTGATAACCGAGGCAAAAATATTAAGTCTGCCCGAAAAATACAAGCTGGCAATTGCGATAGGATATACATATAAAAGTATTGCATGATAAGACATTGTTATTGCAACATCAACTGTAAACAGTACCCCACAAATTACGATAACATATTTTACCCACACACCATCTTGCTTACTTATATTTACAATTACAGTTGGAATAAGCAACAACACCATACCAATAATAAATGCCATAATCATAACCTTAAGTGGAATCGTAAAAATTCCAATAATGTCAAGAATTAATACTGCTGCAAAAACCAACACTGTTATCCTCATAACCTTTGCTGCTGCCTTATTTGCACTACGTTCATTTTCTCTTAAAAGTTCCATAATAATAACCATGCTTGATAACAAGCATGAAGCCTCCTCTCTTAAAATATCCAAATAAAAAAGCAGAACCATTCATTAAGTAAAATGAATGGCTCTGCGTCTAAGCGTCTGGCTCTTAAATTACCTTTATCATTCAATATCTTTATGTACGCTTACTTGCATTTTTTCTGCATCAATTATACTTTCCTGCTTACACTTTGGACAAAATAACGGAAATTTTCTCAGTATAGTATCTTCTCGCAATTTTACCCGCGTCTTACTTTTACAGATAGGACAAATCACCCATTTATCTTCCATTTTTATACTCCCTTTGTTAGATAATCTTGCTCAGCAAATTTCCAAAATTTTCATACTTTACTGCTTTTGTGGAATTGTTGTGCAACTTTCAGCCTTACCTGCCTTTATCAGCATAAGCATCGCTACAAATTCACGACTCAACATATCCTGAATTTCATCCATACTAAATCTACACACACCTGTGGCAATAAGAGCACCAATAGCATAAGTGTAAATCCAGTTATGTTCAAACAAAAGCCTAGCATTTTCATAACTCAATCCGTAATCTTGCTGTATTACCTCTACGCATAAAACCGCAATGTCACCAAGATTAACAAATACATCATCAAAATTTTTTGCTTCAGGTTTTTCAGTCATAAATAATAACCGATATAACTTTGGCTGTTCAACTGCAAATAAAATCATCTGCAAACCCAACTGCTTATATACAGGAGTAAATCCCTCCGCTTTCCTTGCATATTCCTCAAATCTGCTCAGAGCAGCTTTACGAACTTCAGCAAGAAGTTCATCCATATTCTGAAAAGCTGTAAAAATTGGACGAGAAGATACGCCAAGCGCTGCACCAATTTCTCGGGCAGTTAGGGCTTTTATCCCCTTTTCTGCTGCAAGCTCAAGTGCAGTTTCAATAATTTCTTCTCTTGTATATTTTGCTTTCGGTGGCATTATCATTCTCCTTTTGCAACATCTGTTATATAACATTTGTTTTATTATATTTAACATATTTTGTTCTGTCAATATAAAGTTTTATATTTTGATAGCCTAGTTACAACAAAAAAGACTGTAAAGGAAAGTATTTATTCTTCCCTTTTACAGCCTTTAATTCATATTCTATTATTTTTTACAACAACTAATAGAAATTTTCATTTCCACCAAATGATTAGTAATTTTCAGCATTGATTTCAAAATAACTTTGTGGATGAGCACAAGTTGGGCAAGCTGCCAAAGCTTCTTTACCAATGTGGATATGACCACAATTACGGCATTCCCATACTTTTTCTTCATCTTTAGCAAATACTTTTGCTTCCTCAATATTTTTTAATAATGCACGATAGCGTTCTTCGTGGTGTTTTTCAATAGCTGCTACTAAACGGAATTTTTGAGCTAAAGCTGGGAAGCCTTCTTCTTCCGCTGTTTTAGCAAATTCTTCATACATTTGAGTCCATTCTTCGTTTTCACCAGCTGCTGCTGCCAATAAATTTTCAGCAGTATTGCCGATACCTTCCAATTCCTTGAACCACATTTTAGCGTGTTCTTTTTCATTTTCCGCAGTTTTTAAGAATAAAGCAGAAATTTGTTCATAACCTTCTTTTTTAGCTGTAGAAGCAAAATAAGTATATTTATTTCTTGCCTGAGATTCACCTGCAAAAGCTGCTTCTAAATTTTTTTCTGTTTGAGTACCTGCATATTTGTTTGCCATAATTACCAGCTCCTTTTAAGTTTGATATGCAGTCATTATAGCACAAAAGCAAGTACTTGTCATATTTTTATTTAACATTCATACTTACAGTACACAACTTTTTGATAAATTTCTCGTACCATTTTCTCGATACGATTAAGTTGCTCCTGACATCCACAATAATTGCCATAGCAATTATCATAATAACCACAATCATGCCAAGTATTACAATCATTTGTGGACCAACTGCTGCAACTGCTGCCAGAGCTGTAAATGTGGCGTCTTTGCTCCAAAAGTGCTGCATAATCATTTTCTTCCGCAATTTGTTGCACCTCAACATCTCTTTGCTTCAACTGCTCTAACATTTGGCCACTTATTCTTGCTTGATGAGCAGCTTCTAAATCTGCCAAAATTTTATCGGTTTCATTTTCCGGACACATCACTATCTCTCCTTTACATCTTCATACTAGCCTCTAATACTATATGCAAAAAGAGCAAATAGTTGTTCCTTTCTTATTCCAACACTCGTAAAATTAATGTTTTTGCCTCTGAGTTTTCACCCAAATGATATGCTGCTTGCAGTTTTTCCACTACTTCTTCTGCCCTATGAGCATATTCTGCTGAATAATAAAGCGTTGCCAAGCTTTCTCCTGCTTGAACCTTATCACCTATTTTTTTATGCAGCCAAACACCAGCAGCTAAATCAATTTGGCTTTCCTTATTTTCACGTCCAGCTCCTAATAACATACTACACAGACCAATTTCCTTAGCCTCTATTCCCACGATTGTTCCTGCTTGCAAGCTAGGTACTTCCAGCTTAAATTCTGCTTGTGGCAACTTGCTAAAATCGTCCAGAGTTTCAGGATTGCCACCTTGGGCAGCAACAATTTCTTTCAGCTTTGCTAAACCTTGACCGGAAGTCAGTATCTCTTGTGCCAATTTTAAGCCTGCCTGAGCATCTTCAGCTTTACCACCCAAATAAATCATATATCCAGCTAAAGTCACACATAATTCCGTTAAATCAACTGGTCCTTTCCCTTGCAAAGTTTGTACTGCCTCCATTACCTCTAAACTATTGCCGACAGCATATCCCAAAGGCTCTTCCATTGAAGATAGAATCGCTACAGTTTGTCTATTCAACCCTTTACCGATATCAACCATTGTTTCTGCTAACCGTAAAGCATCTTCTTGTTTTTGCATAAAAGCACCATTACCAAATTTAACATCCAAAACTATCTTCTCTGCACCAGAAGCTAACTTTTTGCTCATAATACTGCTGGCAATCAAAGGGATACTTTCAATAGTTGCTGTTACATCACGAAGAGCATAAATTTTCTTATCCGCAGGTACAAGATTTTGCGTTTGTCCTGCCACTGCTGCCCCTATGTCATTTACTTGTGCCATAAATGCCTCGGTAGCAATCGAAGTTTGAAACCCCGGGATAGCCTCCAACTTATCAATAGTACCACCTGTAAATCCAAGACCTCGCCCAGAAAGCTTGGCGATAGGAACTCCTGCTGCTGCAGCCAAAGGTACGATAACTAATGTCGTCTTATCGCCTACGCCACCTGTACTATGCTTGTCAACTACCGTTCCACGAATAGCCGACAAATCCATTGTTGCACCAGAATGTTCCATTAAATCGGTCAGCATTACTGTTTCCTCTTTGGTCATACCTTGGAAATATACAGCCATCAACCAAGCCGACATCTGTTCATCTTTAACGGTACCATCTAAGTACCCTTGAATAAGATAAGCCAACTCTTCCCGAGTGTGACTATAACCGTCTCTTTTTTTCGCTATTACATCATAAGCTCGCATCTTTGAGAACCTCCTTTGCCACACTTATCCCCTCACCTGTATATTCAATCCCAAACCATTCAGCTAAAGTTGCACCCAAATCAGCAAAGCTTTCTCGCAAAGCTATTTGTTTTTCTTCTTTAACAGCAGCACCATAAAAAAGTAACGGTACATATTCGCGCGTATGATCTGTGCCTGCTGCTGTTGGGTCACAGCCATGGTCTGCTGTAATTAGCAATAGAGTTTTATCATCCAAAATATCCAACAATTCACCTATTTTACCATCAATTGCAGCTAAATTATGGGCATAACCTTCAACATCACGCCGATGACCATATTTCATGTCACTATCAACCAAATTAACAAAAATTAAACCCTCTTGTCCTGTACTATACTGCTTGATTAATTGTTCCATACCATCAGCATCACCTGTAGTATGTACACCTCTAGTTAAATTAATGCCGACAAAAATATCTTGAATTTTTCCTATACCACTTACAGGATAACCTTGTTTTAATAAATCTTGTAATAAATTATTTTTCGGAATAGGCACTGCATAATCACGACGATTAGTGGTACGTTGAAAATTACCTATTTGCCCGACAAATGGTCTCGCTATAACTCTCGCCACTTCGTAAGGTGGCTGGACTGTTGCACGTATTTGCTCGCAAATCCAATATAATTTATCTAAAGGGATAATTTCTTCATGGGCAGCAACTTGCAAGACACTATCTGCTGAAGTATATAAAATAGGTTTACCTGTAGAAAGATGTTCTTCTCCTAAACGAGCAATTATTTCTGTACCTGAAGCAGCCTCTTTTCCAATGAATTGCACACCACAAGCATCTTCTAACTGTTTAATCAATTCCTCAGGAATACCTTGTAAAAATACTGGAAACGGTACGTTGGAAACTACACCTGCCATTTCCCAATGTCCTGTAATCGTATCTTTCCCTTTTGATTGTTCGGCCAAAATTGTCGCACAAGCTGGATAAGGCAAATCTTTACGCTTTGCTCTTCCTTGCAAGGCTGTTACTACTTTATCCAAGCCCAAAGCCGTTAAATTCGGCAAAGTCAGGTTCGGCATTTTTTCTAAAATATGTCCCAAGGTATTGCAGTCTTTATCACCATATTCAAAAGCATCAGGCATAGCCCCAATACCCATACTGTCTAAAACAATAATAATAGCTCTTTTCATAACTTAGTCCCTCCCCTATTTAGCTCGTGGATGAGCCTGTTGATATTCTGTCAAAACCTGCTGCCCCAACAAATGCGTGTAAATCTGGGTAGTAGCAATATCTGCATGTCCCAACATCTCTTGAATAGCACGCAAATCAGCTCCATTCGCCAATAAATGCGTAGCAAAAGAATGACGCAGAACATGGGGGGTTAAATTAGTCTTAATACCTGCTTTTTTCCCATAAGCTTTTAGTATTTTCCAAAATCCTTGGCGAGTTAAACCTTTACCCTGTTTATTCAAAAACAAAATTTCCGTTTGCGTGTCTTGAATTAATTTATGCCGACAAGTGTAAATATATTTTTCTAATGCCTCCAAAGCGTAACTACCCAAGGGAACAATTCTTTCCTTAGAACCTTTACCAAAGCAGCGCACATAACTCAACTCAAAACTAACATCCTCTTGTCGCACATTAATTAGCTCTGAAACACGCATCCCTGTTGCATAAAGCATTTCCAACATGGCTTTATCTCGGCAGCCTGCAGGAGTTCGTACATCAGGAGCAGCTAATAGTGCATCCACCTCTTCTATAGTTAAGTAAACTGGTAAATGTTTTTCTTTCTTAGGACTTTCTAATTCTAGCGCCAAATTATGAGCTGTATATTTTTCCAAATAAAGAAACTTAAAAAAACTTTTTAAAGCTGCTATATTTCTCGCTTGAGTAGTCTTCGTCAAGCCCTGCTTACCCATCTCCATTAAATATTGTCGTAAAATATATTTATCTACCTCTTGCCAACTATTAATTTTATGCTCTTTTAAATAATTCAGCAGTTTTAGTATATCTCGTTGATAAGCTGCAATCGTATTAGGGGAAGCACCTTTTTCCACCTGTAGATGCAAGGTATATTCTTGATATTCATGTTCCAACATAAGTGCCGTCCTCCTTTTTATCTTAATTCTAATTTTAGTTTAGCCATAGTTTTTCTCTTTGTCTATACCATTTTTTGCAGTATCAAATTAGAAATTACCCCATCAATACAACTCAAAATAAAGCTGCAGCCCACCAAAATCAAAAAATATAATGTATACTTCAATAATTGTCGCAAAGGATTTGCTACTTGATTACGCAATAAAATATTGGCAAAGCTCACAGCTAAGCTAGCTGCTCCGATATAAAGTGGTAAATAACAACATTGCATAAGCGCCAGTAAAACAGATTGTCCGCCCCAAAAACAACATAAAAATCCCAGAGAAAACCCTTGCGTAAAAATAACAATAAATAAAAGTGGTATTCCCAATAAACAAATACCAAAAAAATAAATTCGTAACAGTTCCTGGAAATTTTTTTGAAATATTTGCCAAATTACTGTATCTCTGCCTATTCTATCTACCGTCTGCTGCATACTTTGTCCCCAAAAATCCTGTAACATCAAGCCTTGACTTTCTGACAAACAAAAATAAGCCAACATTCCAAAACAAACACCACTAATAATTAAAATTGTATTATAAATAATTATTCGCTTCATACTACACCCTCCTCAAGCAAAAGATTGGGACAAAAGTCCCAACCTTTTCACAGCTTCGCTATTTGCATAAGCTGTGCTAAAAGCTGTTGACCATGCTGTTCGTCACGAATTCCTCCACTTTCTTCAATTTCAGCTAAAATTTGTTGAATTGCTTTTCTTTGTTCTTCTGGCAAAAAGACCTCAAATTGCTGCACCAGTATGCGTAAATCTTCAATTTTCATTTTACCCACCTCATTTTAAAATTTCAGACACCAAAATTGCCTTTCTACATAAGATATTACTGTGAGGGATTTGTTATGATATCCCGAAGCAAAATCAAGCTAATCTTAAAGGAGGAAATATTATGTCTGAAAACTTAACAAGTCAATTTGGATTAGGCTGGGGCGGTCACAATTGCTGTTATGATGACGGCTGCAGTGGTTTTGGTGGCGGCTGCAATGGTAGTTTCTTTGAAACTTTAATTATGCTTATCATCATTATTTGGTTGTTAAGATGGTTATTTAGCTGCGGCGTTTTTAACTGTGGCTGCAATCAAGGCTGCTAATGCCAGAACATCAACAACGGGCTACGGAACCGTTGTCCAGAACGGTTGACCAATTGAAGAATACAACAACCAATATGCGTGGATTTGCTGATAGTGTTGACCATTTATTATCTGCAGTCGAAGAATTTTTCCCTTTTATTGAAAAATTGGCTGATAGCAATAGTCAGTTGCAGCAAGCTATCGCTCGCCATCAGCGTTTTCATCGCAGATTTTAATGAGAGGTAAGCCTGAAAGGATTTGATGAAATTGGGGAATTACTATTATTTTGAAAGTATTTTAATGTTGATTGTAATCCTCTGGCTTGTAAAATGGTTATTTTGCTGTGAACAATCAAAATTTTAGGAGGTTTTCTTAATGACTGAACAACAATTATCTTCTGCATGTGGTTGCAATACTTATAACGAATGTGACAATAGCTGTGGCTACAACTCTTGCATGAATTCCTGCAATAACAGTTGCGGCTGTTATGGTGCTTATGGTTTTAACAACGGTAATACAACTTGGATTTGGTGGATTATCATTTTTGCCATCTTTTTCTTCTTTATCTTCGGTTTTAACGGCAACAATTCTTGGTGCTAAGTAAAAAATATAGGGTAGGGGCAAACATTGTCCCTACCCTATGTTTATTCTAAAACACTTTCAATAATGCCACCACCAATAACTTGTTCACCTTGATAATAGCAAACACATTGACCAGGTGTAATTGCACGCTGTGCTTCTTGAAATTCCACTTGAACTAAATGTTCATTATGACGATACAAAGTAGCTGCTGCAGGCTGGGTTCTATAACGCACTTTAGCTTGTACCTCTACAGGCTGCTGCAGGGGCACCTCGATATAAAATTGATTATCAACTGCAAGCAAAGCATTTTTCATCAATTCCTCATTACTTCCCAGCACAACTTGATTTTTTTCTTTATCCAAAGCCACTACATAAGCAGGCTCACCCAAGGCCACGCCCAATCCTTTACGCTGCCCGATAGTATAATTGGCAAGTCCCGTATGTTTCCCCAATTTACGACCATCACTATGCATGATTGCCCCTGTTTTGAAAGATTTTGGAGGTAAAAATCTAGCCAAAAAGGATTTGTAATCATTGTCTGTAATAAAACAAATCTCTTGACTATCAGATTTGCTGGCAACTTTCATCCCCAAACCTTCAGCGATTTCTCGTACCTGACTTTTTGTATATTGGCCAAGTGGAAACTGCAAACGCTTTAGTAATTTTGGCGAAATTAATGACAGAAAATAACTTTGGTCTTTTTTCTCATCAATGCCACGCGCCAGCAATCTCTGTCCGTTCTCACTTTCGGTCAATTGTACATAATGACCAGTAGCAATCCATTCTGCCCCAATTTCATCAGCAAATTTTTCTAAATAATTCATTTTAATCATTTGGTTACAAATTACACAAGGATTAGGTGTCCGACCATTAATATATTCATCAGCAAAATAATTAATTATTTTAGCTGTAAAATTTTGTCGAATATCCAAAGTATGAAATTCTATCCCAAATTGTTCAGCAACTTGTCTTGCATCTGCTTCACCTGAACTATTAGGTGTAAAACGTTCCTCAATCAATTGCAAATGTAAGCCAATTACAGTGTAACCCATTTGCTGTAATAAATGCACACAAACAGAACTGTCTACGCCACCACTCATTCCTAATACAATTTTTCCTTTATTCATGCTTTGCTCTCCCTCGCATTCTGCAATCGCGTATATTCTCTTGATAAAATTGTCTGCCTTGTAATTTATCCGGCAAATATTGTTGTTCTACCCAGCCACTTGGCTCATTATGTGGATATAAATAACCGATACCATGTCCCAATTTTTGCGCACCTGCATAATGTGCATCTTTTAAATGGGCAGGAACTGCACCTATTTCTCCAGCTCTAATCGCAGCCATTGCTCCATCAATAGCCAAATAACTACTATTACTTTTTGGTGCCTTCGCTACATACAAAGCTGCCTCTGCTAAAATTAATCGACCTTCCGGCATCCCAATAAACTGCAGTGCACTAGCTGCACTTTGGGCTATTACTAACGCCTGCGGGTCAGCTAAACCCACATCTTCTGCTGCCTGAATTACTATTCTTCTAGCAATAAATAAAGGATCTTCCCCTGCATCCAACATCCGAGCTAGATAATAAATAGTCGCATCAGGGTCCGAGCCACGCATACTCTTAATAAATGCAGAAATAATATCATAATGCTCATCACCTGTTTGGTCATAAACTATAGCTGGTCTTTGAATAGACTCCTCTACTACTTCCAAGGTAATTTCTCTTACCCCACTGGTATTGGGTTTACTGGAGAGAACTGCCAGCTCCAAACCATTTAAAGCAATTCGAGCATCACCATGACAGCAATTACACAAATGTTCCATAGCTTCTGGGGTTACTTGTGGGTGATAAACAGCTAACCCACGTTTTAAATCTGTACAAGCCAACTCCAAAATTTTACGAACATCTTCTTTTTCTAAAGGCTTTAGTTCAAAAATTAAAGAACGTGACAACAAAGCAGGATTTAAACTAAAATAAGGATTTTGTGTAGTTGCCCCTATTAAAGTAATATACCCCTTTTCAACAGAAGGCAGTAAAGCATCCTGCTGACCTTTATTAAAACGGTGAATTTCATCAATAAATAAAATAGTCTGCTGACTATACAAAGCTAAATTTTCTTCTGCCTGATTTACAATTTTTCGCAGCTCTTGAACACCATCAGTAACAGCATTTAAACTGGCAAAAAACTTATTAGTTACTTTAGCAATTACCGAAGCAATTGTTGTTTTTCCACAACCCGGACTACCCCAAAAAATGACAGAAGATAGCTTATCCGTTTCAATAGCCCGTCGTAAGAGCTTGCCCGGTGCTAAAATATGTTCTTGTCCCAAAATCTCATCAAGATTTTGAGGACGCATCCGTTGCGCTAACGGTGCGTTTTTTTGCAAATTTTCAACTTTATTGCCTTCAAATAAATTCATTATTTATCCACCTGCAAATTTAATAATTGTTATTGATTATAACATGGTTTAAACGAAAAAAAAAGATTGCACCTTTCTTCCAATACTTCTTAAATCCAGCCGTTAATTTCCTATTTGCATATATGCTGTATTTTTAGTAAGATATAAGTAAGCAGTATTATAGCCATAATGACATTATTATGTAACTGACATTCATGTATTGGAGGAATATTCTATGATTCAAGAATCTGCACGCAGTGGTATCGTCCAAAAAGATAAAGAAACTGTTGCCTTAATTCCAGAAATTAAATTTGGCATGATGACACCGGAAGATTTAGAGAAATTGGCGTCAGTATCTCGCAAATATGAAATACCTATTATCAAAATTACATCTGCCCAAAGAATTGCTTTGGTAGGTGTTCAACCAGAACATGTTGAGTCTATTTGGGATGAGTTAGGCATGGAACCAGGTCATGGTCTTGGCACAGGACTCAATTATATTCAATCTTGTCCAGGAACTAGTGTCTGTCGTTTAGGACAGCGCGATTCCTTGGAAATGGCAGAACGCCTTTACGATACAATAAAACCATTAGGGCTTGAAGTTAAACTTAAAATTGGTGTTTCGGGTTGTCCACTTCAGTGTGGTGAAGGTGCAATTCGTGATATAGGTGTATTTGGCAAAAAAGCTACTGGCTGGACTATTCAGATTGGCGGCAACTCCGGTCTTAATGCTCGCGTAGGTGAAGTATTGGCAACCGATTTAGAAGACGATATTTTAGTAGAAACTATTCTTAAGCTCTTAGTATACTACAAAGAAAATATGAAACCAAAAGAACGTATGTATCGTTTTATACCACGTATGGGTGGTGTAGGTGAAATACGAAAAGCTATCGGTTTAGAATAATTTTTTAAACACAAAAAAGCAGCAACCACTTCCGGTATTGTCTATACTTTAATAAACAATACTGCTGAAATTTCGTTGCTGCTTTTATTTAGTTTTCACTTAAATTTATCTTAATGATACATCATGCGTTCATATTCCTGAACAGGCACAGGCTTGGAAAAATAGTAACCTTGACCTTTTGCACAACCAATTTTTTTCAAGAAATCAGCTTGCTCTTTTGTTTCAATCCCCTCAGCTACAATATCCAAACTCAATTTTCGAGCCATATCAACTACTGAAGCCAAAATACTGCTGCCACGACTGCCTAAACTATCGCCAGATAAGAAACAAAGGTCAATTTTTAAAACATCAACAAACAAATCCTTCAGCATATTTAAGGAAGAATATCCACTGCCAAAATCATCCATCATAATACTGAAACCATGACTTTGCAAACAAATCATTGCATCATTCAAACTAGACGAATTTTCCACATAAGCACTTTCTGTTATCTCTAAAGCCAATAACTCCGGTGGAACATTATATTTTTTAGTCAAACCAATAATTTTGTCGCATAATTCAGGATTATACAGGTTAACTTTTGACACATTAACAGAAATCGGTGAAACCAATCTGCCTTCATCCAACCATTTGCGAATTAAACGACAAGTCTGTTCCCAAATATATTCATCTAACTTCATAATAAATCCATTACGTTCAAAAATTGGTACAAATTCTGCTGGTGAAATCAGCCCTTCCACCGGATGATTCCAACGAACTAACGCCTCTGCACCAACAATAGCATTCTTATTCAATTCGTACTTAGGCTGTAAATAAATCATAAATTGGTCTTCGTTCAAAGCAGTAGTCATTTGATTCATCAAATCCTGCTCCCGCAACAATTGCTGATGTAATTGTTGATTATAAAATGTATAATTCTTCAAGGCACTGCCTTTTATTCTTTTTAAAGCTAAATGAGCACGGTCACACATCATTTCTATTGACAAGCTTCTGTCAGTCATTGGATAAATACCGAAATAAGGCTTAACATCGAAATTCAACTTATAACTGCCAATCAAATAGCTCAATTTATTAACTATTTCATACACATAATTTCCTTCATAAGGAACACACATCACAAAAACATCATTATGCCAGCGACCATAAATAATATCTTTACAAATTGCAGAAGTGTATTTCAAGGCATTAGCAATAAATTTCAATAATTTATCGCCTTCTTCACGCCCAAACAGCTCATTGATAATTTTAAACCGTTCGATATCAAAGCGAACTAATAAATAATTTCGTTCAGGTCTTTGTTGAATTTCTTCACTGACTTTCTTGACAAATGTCCGTTTATTATATACTCCAGTTAAAGCATCATAATGACGATAATAGTCCATTTTTTCTTGCAATAATAATAATTGACTATACATCTCCATTTCTTTTTCAGAATATAACAAATCCTCTAAGTCAGCATTAAAGCCCTTAATTGCTTCTTGGTCGAGTAGATTAATCAACTCACCATATTGCATATTACCTACACCCTTTGTATAAGAATTTTCTCACATGCTTCGCATTATAACACGCATTGTCCACCCTTGCAAGACTTTTGTACATATTTTCGATAAAATCTCCTAATCTTTCCTGCGATGAAAAAAGCCCTTTCTTGACTAGAAAGGACTTTTTCCTATTTTATAACTTATCTTTTTAAATTCATATTTCTTTCAGAAAGAGTTTGCAGATTTTGAACTTCGTCCAACAAATCAGAAACGCCTTGTTTTGTTTCTTCTACTACCAATAAATTATTATGAACAATATCTTTCACTTGGTCACTGGCAGTACGAATTTCTTCTACTGTGTCATGTTGACGTGCAGAAGCTTCTAAAATCTCGCCTGTCAAACGATTAGCTTCTCTAGATTTTTCCATAGATTCATGAATAATTCTATTTGCCTGTTCAGACAATACTTCACCCGACTGCATTAAAGTAACTGTTTTACCAATCATATCAGCAGTTTGTTTAGCTGACTCTGCAGATTTGCTTGCCAAATTTCGCACTTCATCAGCAACAACAGCAAATCCTTTACCAGCAGCACCAGCACGAGCAGCTTCAACAGCAGCATTTAAAGCCAAAATATTTGTCTGGAAAGAAATATCATCAATAGCTTTGATAACTAGTTGAATTTCATTAGATTTTTGATTTAAGTCTTCCATTACTGCTGTCAACTGCCGTAAAGCATCAATACCATTATTCAAGCTTTCTTCTGCTTCGACAGAAACATGACCTGCCTGTTTTACTTTCTCATTATCGGTAGATAACTGCTGTTCCAACTCATTAATGCTATTAGCTAATCGTTCAATCGAACTCATTTGCATACTAGCACCTAAATCAAGTTTTTCTGCAGTATTCAAGTTATTATCAGACAATACTCTTAAAGTAGTCGAAATTTCACCAACTTTAACTGCAACTTCTTGTTGTTTTTGATACAATAAACGACTTTGTTTCATTTTTTCGCCTAAGCTAGCGACCATACTATTGATACCATCCGATAATTGTTCAAATTCAGGACAATCACGAACTTCAACGGAACGGTTTAAATCACCTTGTTCAATAGCTGCTAATTCTTTACCAATTATTTCTAGAGGCTGAGTAATTTTTCTTCTCAATAAGACACGAATTACCAACATTGTTACTACTACTACTACTATATCACTAATTAATAACACTAACATTTGTAAATTACGAGTACTTACCATAGCACTATAATCTTTGTACGCTACAATGACATAGTCGCCAGCATCCTGCCCTATTGCACGAACTTTTTGACCATTAATTTTTATAGTTTGACATTCGTCTAAAATTCCGTCAACACCATTTTTCAAGCCAATTTCTTCTGCCTGCAAACCAATTAAAGCAGTGTCATTGTGCCAAGCAATTGTATTATCTGCTTTATTTAAAGCAAATACACCCTCTTCGCCATCCACATAAATTTTTAACACATTGCCTATTTCATTATTTTTTAAAGCAGCTTCCAACCTCTCAGGCTGCATCCCAATTTGGACGATACCAGGTTCATCATAACGGGAAACACCAATATATTGGAATAAAATACCCATTGCCCCATTTGGCTGAGGCTCTTGAGCCAATTCCATGCTAGGATTTTGTAAAATAGGCATAAATTCAGCAGTTTGGTCAGAACCTCTCATATCAAAACCATAATAACCAGGAACTGTCCCCCATTGAATTATCCCATTACCGTCAATTACGTGAACTTCATCAACATCTAGCAATACTAAAATTTCATTTAATTTGTCCATATCATAAATAATAGCCGGATTTTGTTCAATCATCGCTGAGAATGCTCTGGCTCTTGCCAAAAAGTCCTCACCGGTACTTATTTTCAACTGTTCAATTTCTTGTTCATTTTCGATTAATTTCTGACCTACTTCATCAGCTAAGTAACTCAAACGTGTGTCAGCATCTCGATACGCATTTACTGTTTGAAAAGCAAATACAATAACAAGCGTAATAATCATTGCAATGGAAATTACAATACTAGCTGGTTTCAAAAATTTGTTTTGCATATTTATGCCTCCTTTAATTAAATTTTATTTAGTTAAATCCATTGTAATTATAACCTAAAACAACATATTAAAAGATTTTTTTACACGAAACGACCTCAAAATGTACTCAATCTACCTCAGTAAATAGACAATTCTATACAATATCTTAACTTTATGATAGCATATTTTTTCATCATTTACTACTAAATTTTACTTTATTAGACAATTTTTCAACCAATTTCTTACCCTAAACAGAAAAGAGGGTGAGTTTTTTCCCTCACCCTCTAACACTCAGTATCCTTTTCTTCGTCTTCTTTTTCCTCTGCAACCATTAATTCCTGTATTTCTTCGTGCCATAATTTACGATTGCGTCTGTTTTTCTTATATAAGCGTTGTTGTTCTTCCACCAATTCTTCAGCATGAATGAGAATAACATCTACACCAATGCGAACAACTTTTTCCCATGGAATAAACAATTCTCCGCGACTTTGCAGCAAACTCCATAAGCCCGATACTCCAGGCAAAATTAAAGATTTGATGCAGCCTCTTTCAAGGTCCAATTCTACATCTTTAATATTACCCCAGCACTTGCCGTCAGCAATATTAATAATTTGTCTTTCTTGTAAATCAGATATTTGCGCAGCCATATAGATTGTCCTCCCTAAAACGAGCGTATTTTCTCGTCAATTTAGTTAATATATATGCCTGCTTCTTGCTTACAATGCCTGCACAAATTTTAATAAATCTTCTTTCTTACCTTTCAATCCATGGTAATCATCAGGGTTGCCACCTTTTACTTGGTCGAGTAATAGATAAAAATCCAATCCTGCCTCCATAGCAGCCATATCCTCAACCATACCATTGCCAATCATTAAACATTTAGTTGGGTCGTAGCCAAATTTTTCACAGATTTCTAAAAAATACTCCTTACTAGGTTTACAATAACAACAATCTTCATAACCTGTCACTAGCTGCCAATTAATATGCTCCACACCACTCCAGATTAAACGATGTTTATTAGCTTCTTTAGGCAATAATGGATTTGTTGCCACAATCAACGGATAGCCTTTAGCTGCTAAAGTTTCAACAACCTTAATGATGGTAGCATCTTTTTCTTGCTCTGCTTCAATTTGACCAAATTTCTGCTCATAAAATTGCAAAAACAAAGGCTCTACCTCTGCTCTTTTCCATGAAGTATTTTTTTCAAAAAACATCCAAAAATATTCTTCATTGGTTACGCCAGGATGATTTTCTTTCATCACATCACTGCCTGCTGCCAACATTTTAGCCATTGTCTTGCCTTGCCCTGGCATTATCTGTTCAAAAAATTTAGCCACACCCATAACATAACCATCTAAAAATTTCTTTTCATCTAATGATAATAGTGTTTCATCCATATCGAAAAAAATAGCTTGATACATATGAAATCCTCCTTACTTCAAATAGCTTACTCATTATTTTGTTTACAATTATAACACAGTTTCTTTACTTTACAAATCTTTTGCTGCCTTTTATAATCATATTCAAAGGAGGTAAGCCTATGCAGAACCATATTCATCGTTTTTTTGCCAATCTTCCTTATAGAGAACAGATTGCTTTTGAAGAAGAAATTTCTAATGATGCAGAACTTAATCTCAAACAATTAATTGCGCATCATAAACCTACAGCTGAAAATCTTTATCCCCATGAAATCCTGTTCCTTTTTTATGCTTCAGATTATCAAGTAACACAAACAGATTTCCCTAAATTTTGGCAAACTCTGTTTGGAATCTACTATCCTGAGGAAATTTTGCAAAAACTTTTTGACGAAGATTTTTTAGAAATTAATAAAGAAACTTATTTTTATAATTTGACAGAAAAAGGCAGCCAAACTCTAGATAAATACCAATACATTCCTTTTGTTCATCAACATCCTTTTTGCAATATTGGCATTTGGACTATGCACAAATTAGTACAAGAAACGCCTGAAAAAGATTATCTATCTATTATCTACGAACGCTATCAACAATTTTGTCGCAGTTATCTCAAATCACATAACTATATCGGCTACCGCAACACTTTAGTACAGATGAGCCAATTTACAGAACTTTGTGGCCGTACAGAAGAAACTGCCAGAATTCTGCCTCTCGTCTCTTACCTCAATCTATATCTGGAAAACGATGTAGATGAAAATACACTCACCGAGATTAAAAATCTGAGCAGGCAATTTTTGCTCTCACCTTAATCTTGTGAGGAGATACTAAGAGATATCACATAAAAAACGGCTAGGACAAAAATCCTAGCCGTTCATTTTTTATTGTTCGTTTTGTAATAATACTTTGCGAGATAAGTTTACACGGCCTTGTTTATCGATTTCGATACATTTAACCATGATTTCATCACCAATTTTTACTGCATCTTCAACTTTGTTTACTCTTTCTAAAGCTAATTGAGAGATATGAACTAAACCGTCTTTACCTGGTAATACTTCCACAAAAGCACCAAAATCAGTAATGCGTACTACTTTACCCATATATACGCCACCAACTTCAACTTCTTTAGTTAAATCTTCAATAATTTTTACAGCTTTAGCTGCAGCTTCAGAATCACTGGACATGATAGCTACTTTACCATCATCTTCGATATCGATTTTAACACCAGTATCTTCAACGATTTTCTTAATAACTTTACCGCCAGGCCCGATAACATCACGGATTTTATCAGGATTAATCATCATTGTGATTACGCGTGGTGCGTATGGAGACAATTCTTGTCTTGCTTCAGGAATAGCTTCCAACATTTTATTTAAGATGAACATACGACCATCTTTAGCTTGTTTCAAAGCTTGTTCCAAAATTGGTTTGTTGATACCGTCAATTTTGATATCCATTTGAATAGCTGTAACACCTTCTGTAGTACCAGCTACTTTAAAGTCCATATCACCCAGAGCATCTTCTAAACCTTGTAAGTCAGTTAATACACTGAATTGGTTTTCTTCACGAATTAAGCCCATAGCTACACCAGATACAGGACGTTTGATTGGCACACCTGCTGCCATTAAGGACATGGTGCTGCCGCAAACACTACCCATAGAAGTAGAACCGTTGGATTCTAATGCTTCAGATACTACACGGATTGTATATGGGAATTCTTCTTCGCTTGGAATTACAGGTAATAACGCCCTTTCAGCTAAAGCACCGTGACCAATTTCACGACGGCCTGGGCCACGCATTGGACGAGCTTCACCTACGCTGAATGGAGGGAAGTTATAGTGATGAATATAGCGTTTGCTAGTTTCACCATCTAAACCATCTAATAATTGTTCTTCACGCATTGCACCTAAAGCAACTACGGATAAAATCTGAGTTTGACCACGAGTAAATAACGCACTGCCGTGTGGACGAGGTAAAATATCTACTTCACAGCTTAATGGACGAACTTCATCCATA
>JAFXJE010000117.1 GCA_017532485.1 Peptococcaceae bacterium
AAAAAATCGAAAACCAATTACAAATTTATTATGATGTAGTTCAAGACGGTAAAGATGATATCTTGAAAACTATGGAAACTTTGAAAAAAAATTAAGAAAAGCAAAACAGGAAGGCAGATTGTCTTCCTGTTTTTTATTATAGTTTATTGAAGAAGTTAAAAACATTGAAAAAGCACTTGCATTCGCAAGTGCTTTTTTATGGTGGACGATCAGGGATTCGAACCCTGGACCTGCCGATTAAGAGTCGGATGCTCTACCAACTGAGCTAATCGTCCATATACTGGCTACTTGAAGTATTATACTCTTGAAATAAGGAAAAATCAAGTATTATTTTCCTTGCTTTTTGCTTGACATTCGGGGGATAACAGCTATAATAAAAAAGTAAAAGAAAAATAAGTAAAGCGTTGATGAGGACATGCTTTCGTTATTTAGTGACAGAGAGAGATACCTAGGCTGGAAGTATCTTACGGCGATAATGAACAGATACCACCTCGGAGCAGCTATGGCGAACCATAGTCGGGTCATTCCGTTAAAGATGAAAAAGTGAATTTGCCATTAGGCAGGTTAACTTGGGTGGAACCACGGATTATTGCATTCGTCCCAATTGGGATGGATGCTTTTTTTATTGATGAAAGGGGAAAAAACAATGATTAAAATTACTTTGCCTGACGGTTCAGTAAGAGAATTTGCACAAGACCAAATTACACCATTAGAAGTTGCTAAAAATATCAGCAACGGTTTAGCCAAAAAAGCTTTGGTAGCTACAGTAAACGGCGAAAAGGTAGCTTTGAACCATGTAATTACAGCTGATGCTTCCGTAGCTATTCATACTTTTGATGACCAAGAAGGTAAAGATACCTTCCGTCACAGTGCGTCTCATATTTTGGCACAAGCTGTTCAAAACTTATTCCCAGGGACAAAGTTTGGTATTGGTCCTGCTATCAAAGACGGTTTCTATTATGACTTTGATTCTGAGCATAAATTTGTACCTGAAGACTTAGAAAAAATTGAAGCTGAAATGATGAAAATTATCCAAAGCGATTTAGCTTATGAACGCAAAGAATTATCTAGAGCAGAAGCTTTGGAAATGTTCAGTGCTAGAGGCGAAATTTATAAAGTAGAATTAATCAATGATTTACCGGAAGATGCAGTAATTTCTACTTATACTCAAGGCGATTTTACTGACTTGTGTGCAGGTCCTCATTTAGTAAGTACAGGCGCTGTCAAAGCACCTAAATTGATGAGCATTGCTGGTGCTTACTGGCGTGGCAGTGAAAAAAATAAAATGCTGCAAAGAATTTACGGTACAGCTTTCCCTAAAAAAGCTGATTTAGATGAATACTTATTCCAATTGGAAGAAGCTAAACGTCGTGACCACCGTAAATTAGGTCAAGAATTACAATTATTTACCTTTGTGGATGAAGCTCCTGGTTTCCCATTATTCTATCCAAAAGGTATGATTTTGCGCAACAGCTTGGAAAACTACTGGCGTGAAGTACATGAGGCTGCTGGTTATACTGAAATTAAAACTCCAATGATTATGAATAGAAGCTTATGGGAACGTTCTGGTCACTGGGCACATTACCAAAACAATATGTACTTTACTGAAATCGACGAAGAACCATTTGCAATCAAACCAATGAACTGCCCAGGCAGCATTTTGTTGTTCAACAGCCAAATGCACAGCTATCGTGATTTCCCAATGCGTTGGAGTGAATTGGGCTTAGTACACAGACATGAACTTTCTGGTGCTTTACATGGTTTGATGCGCGTAAGAGCTTTTACTCAAGATGATGCTCATATCTTCATGCTGCAAAGTCAAATTAAAGATGAAGTAAAAGGTGTTATTAAATTAATTGACGGCATTTACAAAACCTTTGGTTTTGAATATCATGTAGAGTTATCTACTCGTCCAGAAGACTCTATGGGTGATGATGCTTTATGGGAAAAAGCAACAGATGCTTTAAGAGATGCTTTAGTTGATATGGGTATGGATTACATCATTAACGAAGGTGACGGTGCTTTCTATGGTCCTAAAATTGACTTCCATTTACAAGACTGCTTAGGTCGTACTTGGCAATGTGGTACAATTCAATTAGACTTCCAAATGCCTGAAAAATTTGAAATGAGCTATATTGGCGAAGACAGTGAAAAACATCGTCCTGTAATGGTTCACAGAACAGCTTTCGGCAGCGTAGAACGCTTTATCGGTATCTTAACAGAACACTTTGCAGGTGCTTTCCCTACTTGGTTAGCTCCTGTGCAAGCAGTAGTTATGCCTATCACCGATAAATTTGCTCCTTATGCTGCAGAAGTAGTAGCTAAGTTGAAAGAAGCTGGTGTACGCGTAGAATTAGATGGCAGAAATGAAAAAATTGGTTATAAAATCAGAGAAGCTCAAGTACAGAAAATCCCTTATATGTTAGTAGTAGGGGAAAAAGAAATGGAATCCAATACTATTGGCGTTCGTAAACGTGGTGAAGGCGACTTGGGTGCTGTAGATGTTGACCAATTTGTAGCACAAATTGCAGCTGAAATTAAAAATCGTGCTTAAAAAACAATAAAATTTTCATAAAAAAGTGTTGACATCACTTCTAGTGTATGTTAAACTACATGAGTTGAAAGTTGAATATAACTTTTTCAAGAAGAAACCATCCGTTTCTCACCTTCCGACTGGTTGTTGTGTTGGTTATTTGCTTAGTTTTTTGTGTGTTTATTTTTAGATGAACAGCAAAGCGGATGGGGAACCATCCGCTTTTTTTATTATATCCTTCAAGGGAGGGAATGGCTATTAGCAAAGAGTTAAGAATTAATGAGGAAATCAGATGTAAAGAAGTTCGTCTGGTTGATGATGCAGGTGAACAGTTAGGGGTTATGCCACCTCGTGAAGCTGTAAAAATCGCTGCAGAAAAAGGACTGGATTTAGTAGAGGTAGCTCCTACAGCTAACCCACCAGTTTGCAGAATTATGGATTATGGTAAATTCAAATATGAACAAAGCAAAAAAGAAAAAGAAGCTAAGAAAAATCAACGTACTATTAGCGTAAAAGAAGTTAAGCTGCGTCCAAATATTGAAGACCATGATTTCTTGACCAAAGCTAAAAATGCTTCTAAATTCTTAGAGTCCGGTGATAAAGTAAAGGTGACTATCATGTTCCGTGGTAGAGAAATTACTCATCCGGAATTAGGTAAAGTATTATGTGATCGCTTTGCCCAAGAGTTAAGCTCTGTTTCTAAGGTAGAAAAAGAAGCAAAAGTTGAAGGTCGTAACATGATAATGATCTTAGCTCCTCATAAGGAGTAATTAGAGAATTATAGATGATATTCGTCAGTGAGAGGAGGAAATAATCATGCCAAAAATGAAAACTCATAGAGGTGCTGCAAAACGCTTCAAAAAAACCGGTTCCGGTAAAATTAAAAGAAATCATGCTTTTACAAGCCACATTTTAGAAAAGAAATCCCCTAAGAGAAAACGTAACTTGCGTAAATCCGCAATTATGTTCGAAGGTGATGCTAAGAGAGTTGAAAAATTAATTCCTTACTTATAATAGGTAAGAAATAAAGGAGGGTGCAAGACCATGGCAAGAGTAAAACGCGGTGTTACAAGTCATCGTAGACATAAAAAAATCTTAAGACAAGCAAAAGGTTACTATGGTAACCGTTCTAAAATCTATCGTGTAGCTAATCAATCTGTAATGCGTTCTTTACAATATGCTTACACACATAGAAAATTATTAAAACGCGATTTCCGTAAATTATGGATCGCTAGAATTAATGCTGCAGCTAGAATGAATGGTATGTCTTACAGCAGATTTATCAATGGTTTAAATAAAGCTGGTGTAACTATCAACCGTAAAGTATTAGCTGACTTAGCAATCAGCGATGAAAAAGCATTTGCTGAATTAGTTGAAGTTGCTAAAAAAGCATTAGCTTAATTGCATATTCTTAATGAAGAAGACAGGTTGTCCCGATGGGATGACCTGTTTTTTTGTTGTCAAAAAACTTCCGACTTTAAAACAAAAGTTCGATTTAAATAATTACAATTTGGTTACAGGGGGCTAAAGTGGAGAAATTAAGCTGTATTTTTGGACAAAAGTGGTGTATAGTGGAGTAAAGTAGTTGATAGTGGGGGTAAGTGTCTGCATTTTTAAGTGTGGGGACGATTTTAGCAGAAAGGACGGTAAGCCAAATGTTTTTCGGTGAGTATGAACATTCGATTGATGCCAAGGGCAGAGTAATTATTCCGGCAAAGCTGCGGGATGCTTTAGGTGAGCAATTCATCATTACCAAAGGTTTAGATGAATGTTTGTTTGTATATCCTATGGACCAATGGGAAGCATTTCAAGAAAAACTACAGGCTTTACCGTTAAATCAACCTAGCGCCAGAGCTTTTGTGCGTTTCTTCTTTTCTGGAGCAACAGAGGCTGAATTGGACAAGCAAGGCAGAGTAATGCTGCCTGCTAATCTCCGCGAATATGGCAGTTTGGAAAAAGAAATTGTGATTACCGGTGCGGGCAATCGCTTGGAAATTTGGGATAAGGAAAAATGGGAAACCTATTTGGCTACCGGACAAACACCGGAAGAATTAGCTATGGCTATGAGTGATGTTGGTTTTCTGATTTAAGTGTAAGGCGGTGGACAAAGATGGAATTTAAACATATTCCGGTGTTATATCATGAAATAATGGAAATTATGGCACCTCAACCGGGAGAAGTCTTCGTTGATTGCACTTTAGGTGGCGGTGGTCACAGCAAAGGTTTTTTGGAAAGAATAAGTCCTACGGGTACCTTGATTGGTATTGACCAAGATACTAATGCCTTAGCAGCGGCTCAGGCTAATTTAGCTGCTTATGAGGGTAGGGTAACTTATGTTCATAGTAATTATAGTGATTTAGACCGTATTTTGAGTGAAAATGCCCCAGAGGGTGTTGACGGGATTTTGTTTGATATAGGGGTATCCTCGCATCAATTAGATGAAAAAGATAGAGGCTTCAGTTATATGCAGGATGCACCCTTGGATATGCGAATGAATAGAGAACAGGAATTGACAGCTTATACGGTGGTCAATACTTATAGTGAAGATGAATTAAATCGCATTTTGAAAGAATACGGCGAAGAAAAATGGGCAAGAAGAATAGCAAAATTTATTGTTGAATTTCGAACAAAAAAACCAATAGAAACAACGGGTGAATTGGTAGATGTTATTCGCAGAGCTATTCCTAAAGGGGCACGGGAAGAAGGTTCCCACCCTGCTAAACGCACCTTCCAAGCCATCAGAATAGAAGTGAATGATGAGTTAGGTGTGTTAAGCAGAACTATTAGCAGTGCTGTAAAGCATCTAAAAAAAGGTGGTCGTTTGGGGATAATTTCCTTCCATTCTTTGGAGGATAGAATTGTCAAAGAACAATTCCGTTATTTTGCCAGCGATTGTATTTGCCCGCCGGAAATGCCGTTTTGTCAATGTGATAAAGTATCGGAAGTGAAAATTTTAACTCGCAAACCGGTAGTAGCAACTAAAGAAGAATTAGCAGAAAATAGCAGAGCTAAAAGTGCTAAATTTAGAGCAGTAGAAAAGATTGTCTAAAGAAATTCTAAAATCTTGGAGGATTGAATAGAATGGGGAGAGAACTAAAACGTTCTTCGGTACGTACTAGTAATCAGTATTATATGTATACAGCCAATGCTGTGGCACCTGATTACCAATGGGAAGTTGAAGATGAATATAAATCAGTAAGCTCAAAAAAACAGGTGGTTAAAAAATCACCAAAACCAAATTTTTTGCAAACAATTGTACCTAATTTGGTAATGTTGTTAGTGCTTTTTGGTATGGGTTTAACTACTGTTGGGCAATATGTTTATATTCAAAATATCAGTTATAACATTAATCAATCTAAAGAAGAACTAAAAGTTGTAACTACTGAAAATGAAAAATTGAAAAAACAAGTAGCAGCTTTAGGTGAATTAGAGACTATTGAAGCGTATGCAATTAATAATATGGGAATGGTCAAAGCAACCCACAAGGATATGATGTTTTTAGCCCAAGAAGAAACGGTTGAGCCAGTTCAAGCAAGTCAACCTGTTGTGGCTGAAAATAATTCTGTTTCTGCTGCCTTAAATGCATTGCTGGGGGTAGTAGAGTAATTCTAAGCAGCTGGGATGTGTGAAGTATGCAAAAACGAATAAGATGGATGATTCTGATTTTTGCTTTAGTAGCCGTTGCAATTACAGGTAAATTGGGGTATGAACAATTCATTAGAAGTGATACCTTGGAAAATAAAGCGTTAAATACACGCTTAAGAGAAATATCGACGAAACCTGACCGTGGTGTAATTTATGACAGTAAGGGCAATGCGCTGGCTATTAGCGTAGCTACGGAATCATTATATATTAATCCCAAAATTGTTCGTGATGATGACGATAAAGGAGATGTGCCAAAAGAGATTGTTGCTCAAAATTTGGCTAATATCCTTGGCATAGATGTAAATACGATTTTAGAAAAAATAGAAAAAAATACGAGCTTTGAATACATACAACGGCACGTGGATGATGCACAGGTTAAACAAATCCGTGAATTATCGTATCGTGGCGTATATTTTCATGAAGAAGCGAAACGTTCTTACCCTAAAGGAACATTGGCAAGTCAA
>JAFXJE010000118.1 GCA_017532485.1 Peptococcaceae bacterium
TCTTCTTTTTTCTCTTCTTTGACAGGTCGAGCAGGCGGCTGCCAGCCATCATCTTCTACATTACCTTTGATGCAGCGAATTGCTGGGTCATCTTCTTCATTTGCTGCTCCTGTTTCATTGTGATTAGCAGCTGTTTCTTCAGGTGGTAATTCACCTTCGGCACGCATGACAGCTTTTAAGGAAGCAATAGCTACTTCCACCATATCATCTTCAGGCTCTTTGGTAGTCATCTTTTGAATCATCATCCCCGGCCAACTTAAAATTCTGCCGACAGGACTATCCATGTGTTTTGCTGTAAATTTCAAAAATTCATAAGCCAAGCCTGCTACTACTGGCAGTAAAACGATACGAGATAACATCCGCCACCAGAAATTTTCAACCCCAACTAAAGAGAAGACAAAAATACTGATAACCATAACTATGAAAAGAAAACTTGTCCCACAACGTGGATGCAAAGTAGAATATTTTTGAGCATTTTTTACAGTTAATTCTTCTCCTGCTTCATAACAATGAATAGATTTATGCTCAGCACCATGATACTGAAAAGTACGAGCAATTTCTTTCATCTGCGTAATTGCCAAAATATATATCATAAAAATAGCTACCCGAATAATACCTTCGGCAATATTTTGCATAGCTGAACCAACGATAAAATCTTTAGTCAAATGTGCTAAGCCAACTGGTAAGAGGAAAAATAAACCAATCCCCAGAATTAAAGCCGCTACTACACTGAAAATAATTTCTCCTTCACTAAGGATTTCTTCTTCTGTTTCTGCTGATTCATTTGCTGAATAAGTTAAGGCCTTAAATCCCCAAATCAATGAATCCACTAAACTTACTGTCCCCCGAATAAAAGGCCATTTTAAAAAAGGATATTTATCGACAAAAGAGGATACTTCCTTTACTTCACAACTGATTTCTCCATCTGCTCGGCGTACAGCCATAGCCATATGCTTGCCGCCTCTCATCATTACGCCTTCAATTAATGCTTGACCGCCGTAAGATTTTTTTGTTGCACATTCTTTGGACAACTTCTCCACCCCTCTTTTAAATATAATAAAACAATATATTATTATACCTCATTTATTGCTATTACGCAATTTATTCTGCTTGCAACCATTGATAAAAATTTGCTGTCAACATGATTACTTCTGCTGATTGTGGCTGTTTTTCTCCATCTGTAAAATACTGTTCCAAGTTTTCGGTCAAGATACCCTTATCGCGTAAGACCTGTAAATAAACTTGGTAATCATTAGCATATTTTACCCCTTCCAGTTTAGCAGCCTCTCTGGCCATAGTTCCTATAATCTGCCGACAAGGCGGGTTATCATTGACTTCAATATAATCAGTGGCTATGCCTGCTTTTTTAAGGACATTATTAATCATATTTTGGTACTTCCAACGGCTCAAAGGAGCATCTAATTGATAATCATTCGTATAACCACCGTCAAGAATACCTAAGCTGCGCAGCACCTTTACACCTGGATACGCCCAATGGCTCATTACTGGCTCTGGCAAATAAAAATCTTCCAAATAAGCCCCTTGCAATTTCAAGGTGTTTTGTATTTGTTTGATTATATCAGCATCTTTGCTCATAGTACGAAAATCTACATTATTGCGGATAGAATAAGCTGCCGCTACACCTGCCGCTTCACCTTCTGCCATGCCGAGAGGAATTACTCTAGCACTGCCGGCTGCTAAAGAGGTGTAAGAAGCACTACGCCCAACTACCAAAAGATTATCTACTTCCAAAGGTATTAAACAACGGAAAGGTACACCATAGCGGTCAGGTGCCCCCACTACTGTACCGTAAGTTTGAGTTAAAGTCGGCTGCACATCTACAGGATAACTGCCGATAGCAATTTTATCCCACTGGTCACGATTTTCCAAGACATCATCAATAGTTAATTGATATTCCCCGATAATATGTCTTGTCTCCCGAACATAAAGCTGTTCAGCCGTATCTACTAATTTAGCTTTTTCAAAGCCTGCAAAATTTTCTCGCACATAAGGCACAATATATTCCAGTTCTGCTTTGCCACGAGCTATACCTTCTGCTTTGCTTTCTTCACTTAATGGGTCTACCCCAAAAATAATTAAAGCATTAATTAAAACATTGCCATTATCTTGCCGAGCTATATTAAAGCCACGCAGACGCATTTCCTTATCTTGTGGCTCATAACTGTAGCCTTCCTCGGTATAGCCCCAAGCCATTTTTTTAGTCGCACCCATATCAGCATGACCATCATCCAACACAGTAGCTTTAAAACGCTGCCAATTCAAATGGAAAAATACCTTAGACCAATTCACATCAGCCAATTCAAAGACAAGAGTTACCCCCATTTGTCTCTCTTTCTCCCCGATATCTTCACCAGCATAAGTATACGGTACACCTGCCATAGCTGCCAAATCAGCATCAGCTGTAGCATCAATAATGCGTTCCGCTGTATAGGTAACTTTTTTACCTTGTTCTTCCACTACTACACCACTTAAAACTTGCTCGGCCATTACCGGTGCAACGAGCTCGGCTTTAGTCCGTAAAGTTAACAGTGGCTCTCGATTGGCAGTCAGCAAAAACCAGTTTTTCGCCACATTCAAATCAAAAGCACTGCCACCGACTGCTTCATAAAATTCTTGAAAAATACCCTGTGTCAGTAAAGTACCGTCTCGCCCTTCGCACATATCAATAAAATTGAGCTCACCCAAGGTCATCAAACCACCTAAAGCGTAATCATCCTCCAGTAAAAGAGTTTTCATTCCACTGCGAGCTGCAGAAATAGCAGCTGCTACCCCCTCCGGCTCACCACCAACCACGATGACATCATAATGTTCATCTACCTGATACGCATTGTGCCAAATAATTTCCTCCGTTGTATCATTAACCCTTACACTAATTGCAAAAATCACACAAAGTAAAACAAAACCACCAATTAAAATACCTTTTCTAAACTTGCGCATAAGCTCTCCTTTATGCTTTAAGTCAAAGCTTAAAGCTCTCCATATCATTAAAATCAAGTTTAGTATAAACCATTCCTGCTGGGGTTACAAGGCAAGAATAATAAAGAAAAAGTTGCAAAAATTTTCAATTTATCTCTTGATTTTTTACCCTAAGGGGTATAATATATCTTTTGTTAGCACTCGACAAGAAAGAGTGCTAACAAAAGATATATTAGTTTAAAATTAAAATTCACATATAACGAAAGGAAGTTTTATCATGTCTCAAAAAACAGAATTTAAAGCCGAGTCCAAACGCTTGCTGGACTTGATGATTAATTCTATCTACACTCATAAGGAAATTTTTCTTAGAGAAATTATTTCTAACGCCAGCGATGCTACTGACAAACGTTATTACAATGCTATGGTTAAAGGTGAAACAGGTCTAAATCGTGAAGAATTGGCTATCCAAGTTCGTTTTGATAAAGATGCTCGCACTATTTCCGTCAGTGATAAAGGCTGTGGGATGACTAGAGAAGATTTAGATAACAACTTAGGTACTATTGCTAAAAGTGGTTCTTTAGATTTTAAATTAAATCAAGAACAAAATGAAGAAATCGATATTATCGGTCAATTTGGGGTAGGTTTCTACTCTGCTTTCATGGTCAGCAAACTTGTTCAAGTTATTACTCGCAGTGAAAATGATTCTCAAGGCTATATGTGGGAATCTGACGGTGCTGACGGTTATACTATTACTCCATGTGAAAAAGCAGAAATCGGTACCGAAATTATCATGACTTTAAAAGATGATACAGAAGAAGAAAATTACAGCGAATACTTAGACCAATACCGTTTGCGTAATATTATCAAAAAATATTCTGATTATATTCGTTACCCAATCAAAATGCCTATGGAACACAGTAAACCAATCGAAGATTATAATGCTGACGAACCAGGCTATGAAACTGTTACCGAAATTGAAACTATCAACAGTATGACTCCGCTGTGGAAAAAAGCACCAAGTCAAATTACTGAAGAAGAATATAATCAATTTTATCTAGAAAAATTCATTGATTATTCTGCACCATTAAAAGTTATTCACAGCAACACAGAAGGTACTGCTACTTATAATGCCTTGATGTTCATTCCGGAGCATCCACCTTATGATTTCTATACTAAAGAATACGAAAAAGGTCTGCAATTATATGCTAGTGGTGTTTTAATCATGGATAAATGTGCTGACTTACTGCCTGATTATTTCAGCTTTGTCAAAGGTTTAGTTGACTCTCAAGACTTATCCTTAAACATCTCCCGTGAAATGCTGCAGCATGACCGTCAGTTAAAAGTCATTGCAACTAGTTTAGAAAAGAAAATCAAATCCGAATTGTTGAAAATGCTGAAAAACGATAGAGAAAAATACGAAACTTTCTATAAACACTTCGGCCTGCAATTAAAATTCGGTATTTACAGTGACTACGGTATCCATAAAGAAATGCTGCAAGATTTAATCATGTTCTATTCTTCTACTGAGAAGAAACTGGTTACTTTAGCCGAGTATGTAGAACGCATGAAAGAAGGTCAAGAACAGATTTATTATGCTTGCGGCAGTACCGTAGAGCAAATTGCAACTTTACCACAGATCGAATTATTTGCTGAAAAAGGCTATGAAGTTTTATATCTGACTGATGATGTTGACGAGTTTGCTTTCAAAATTATTCGCGACTATCAGGAAAAACCTTTCAAATCCATTGCTGACGGCGATATTGATTTGGAAAGTGCTGAAGAAAAAGAAGCCTCTGCTAAGAAAAGCGAAGAAAACAAAGATTTATTGGCTTTCTGTGCTAAAACCTTAAATGATAAAGTTACTGAAGTAAAATTATCTACTCGCTTAAAATCTCA